>CAZNTI010000256.1:0-3725 GCA_964575885.1 uncultured Terricaulis sp. | reverse complement strand
CGGGCGTTGTGGCGGCCCGACGCGCCCGGCTTCTACGAGGTCATCGTCGTCGACGCCGACGGCCAGCGCGCGCAGGTGCGGGTGCGGGTGCGCGACAGCGGCTGAGGCAAAAAATGAGGCGCGGACCTTGGCGATCCGCGCCTCCAGCATCGTCGCTTGAGGGTGAGCAGGCGGATTAAGCGACGATGTGAGCGGCTTGGATCAAAACGGCGACCGCGATCGGTGCGAACACGACGATGGCGGCGGCGAAAGTGGCGATCTTGGTCATCTCTGGGTTTCCTTGCGGGCTGGCTGTCAGCTCTGCCTTTGAGATGTCGCCGACCTCGACTTCAGATGCGGCATGGTGAATTTTTTCCGCCTCGCATTTGTTACAAGATGTGCAGATGTACAAAAGACGAAGGCGCGGACCTGGCGGGGTCCGCGCCTTCTAGGCATCGCCGCAAAACGAGGGAGTCAGGCGACGATGTGTGCAGCGAGCAACAAGGTCGCGAACGCGACCGGTGCGAACAAAACGACCGCGGCGGTTAAGGCTGTAAGCTTGCGCATCTCTCTCTCCAACTGATCTTGCGTTTGCAGGGAAGATGCAGCGCGGCGTTGAAATGGATGCGTTCTCGTGCGTGCATATCTGCTCTGCGCGGTCGCATGCGGACGCAGCGAAAAAGGAAAAGGCGCGGACCCTGGGGGGTGGTCCGCGCCTTCCGTGATTGACCGTCGCAGCGGGGGTTGGGGGATCAGGCGACGATCAGAGCGGCTTGGTTCAAGGCGACCAGCGCAACCGGCGTGAACAGCGCGAAGGCGGCGGCGATGCACAGAAACTTGGACATGGGTGGCTCCCTCGATGGTGTGTTGCGGTCTCGAACTCTTTGATGCCGTTAACCTAGGCTTTGGATGCAGGGACCGCCGTTACGGCGGTCACGCCCCTGAAGACGGGAAGGCGCGACCGCCGCGCCGCGTCAGCGGCGGGCCGGCGGGGCTGGCGCCGGCTGTGGCGGTTCGGGGGGTGCGGGCGGCGCAGGCATATCGAACGAGAACCGGACCCGGCCATCGCCGTCGGCGTCGCTGGCGTCGAAGAAGCGCAGCTGCTGGGCGCGGAATTCCTCGCGCGAGAGTGCGCCGTCACCGTCGCGGTCGGCCTCCTCCGAATTGGCGAACATCAGCAGAAGCGCAGTCGGCGCCATGGCCGGCATCGGCGGCATCGGCGGCAGCGGCGCGACCGCCATGACCGGGCGGCCTTCCCACTCGATGCGGTCGCCGTTGCGGACGATGATCACGCGGTCGCCGCGGCGCTCGGCGTCTTCGGCCAGGCGTTCGGCGTCCTCGGCCAGGCGTTCGGCGTCCTCGGCCATAGCCTCGGCGTCGCGGATCTCGCGTTCCGCCTCGCGCACGCGCACCTCCGCCTCGCGGATCGCGCGCTCGGCTTCGCGATGAGCGCGTACGATTTCACGACGAACTTCGCGGCGGACGTCCTCGCCCATTTCGCCCTCAAGCTCTTCCAACGCGATGTCGGGGCCCTCCAGGTGGAACTCGAAGACGCCGGGGCTTCGATCCTCTGCGTTAAGGCGCCCGTCGTCGTTTTCGTCCATTTCGGCGAACATGCGTTCGGCAGCCGCCGATGCCTCGGCGCGGCTGACCCAGCCGTCTTCGTTGGCGTCGACGGCGAGCTCCGCCGGTCCGCCGTGGCGGATGAACACGCGGGTGTTGCGGTCGGCCTGCGCCTCTGCGACCGCGACGATGGCGACCAGGGCGGCCCCCAGGGCCCAAACTCGTTTCATGCTGAATCCCCTCTGCAATGGCCAAAGGCGGCCCGAAAGCACGCCGGACAATGAGGGCGGCGCATTTCGCCAATGCGTCGCTGCTGAAACATTGACGCAACAGAGCAGGGCTACCCCGACCGACCGGAATGAGGAGCGACGCATGGCGAGGGGACTTCTGGCGGCGATAACGGCTTTGGCGCTGACCGCGGCGCCGGCGTGGGCGCAGCGCGCGCCGGTTCCCGCGCTCGACCCGCCCCCGGTTCGCGCCACCATGGACGACGGCGAGATCGGGGCGGCGATGGAGGCCTGGCTGGGCGGCCTCGCCGGCCAACGCGGTTTCAGCGGCGCTGTGCTGCTGGCCCGCGACGGACGCGAGATTTACGTGGGCGGGTTCGGTCCGACCGACATCGCCAGTGGCGCGGCGATCGACGCCGACACGCGCTTTCCGCTGGCCTCGATCGGCAAGGCGTTCACCCACGTTGCGATCGCGCAACTGGTCCAGCAGGGGCGTTTGTCGCTGCAGTCCACGCTTGGGGAGCTGATCCCAGATTACCCGAATTCAGTTTCGGGCGCCGCCACCATCGAGCAATTGCTCAACCATCGCGCCGGCGTCGCCGACATCTTCGGCCCCGCGTTTCGCGCGCTTCCCAAGGAGCAGCTGGCGTCGAACCACGACTATTTTCTGTTGGTGTCGGCCCAGCCCGCGCTGTTCGCCCCGGGAGCGCGCGAGGAATATTGCAACGGTTGCTATGTGGTGTTGGGGGAAATCGTGGCGCGGATATCGGGCCAAAGCTACGAGGACTATGTCGCCGAGCATGTGTTTGCCGCAGCGGGCATGACGCGCTCGGGCTTCTGGCGGCGCGACCAGCTGCCGTCGAACGCCGCCAGCTTTACCGGGCGTCCGCAAGGGCCGGACGGCCCGCTCGTGGACGTGTCGCGCTTTCACGGCGTCGCCGGCAGCGCGGCGGGCAATTGCTATTCGACGGTGCGCGACCTGTTGGCTTTCGATGCAGCACTGCGCGAGCACCGGCTGCTCAGCCCCGAATTGACCGCCCAGGTGTTGCGCGCAAGCCCGCAAACCGGCCGCTCGAACGCGCGCATCGGCTTCGCCGGCGGCGGCCCCGGCGTCAGCACGCTGCTGAACGGCAACGGCGCCTGGACGCTTATCGTGCTCGCCAATCGGGAGCCGCCCATCGCCGAGGCCATCGGCCAGGCGGTGTTTCCGCTATTGGCGGGGCCGCGCGAGCCGTAGAATGCGCGCCGTGGCCGATACACCCCAACCGCCCCGCGTTTTGATCGTCGACGACGACGCCGATATTCGCGACGGCTTGGTCGAGGTTTTCTCACGTGCGGGCTTTGCCGCCGTCGCTGCGCGCGACGTGGCGGCTATGGAGCGCGAGCTTGCTGCGCGCGGGGCCGATTTGATTGTGCTCGACCTGATGATGCCGGGCGAGGACGGGCTCTCGGCCTGTAAGCGCCTTTCGGGAAAGGGCCGTCCTCCGATCATCATGCTGTCGGCGCTGGGCGATGACGCCGACCGCATCGTCGGGCTCGAGATCGGCGCCGACGACTATCTCGCCAAGCCTTGCAACCCGCGCGAGCTGGTGGCGCGGGCGCGTGCGGTGCTGCGCCGTGGCCGCGACGCTGACGCAGCGCCTGGGGAGGCGGTGCGCTTCGCTGGTTTCCGGCTCGACATCGCACGGCGCGAGCTGATCGATCCCGACCAGGTGGTGATCCCGCTGTCGAGCGGCGAATTCAGGCTGCTGCGCGCATTCGCGGAGCGGCCCCAGCGGGTGCTTACGCGCGAGCAATTGCTCGACTACGCCTTCGACAACGACGCTGATGTCTTCGACCGCGCCGTCGATGTGCAAGTGAGCCGCCTGCGCCGCAAGCTGGAGCGGCCCGGCGTCTAGATCATCCGCACCGTGCGCGGGGTGGGTTTTCTCTTCGCCGTGAAGCCGACCGGCTGTT
>CAZNTI010000255.1:0-3771 GCA_964575885.1 uncultured Terricaulis sp. | reverse complement strand
GCTGCATGCTGGACAGCGAGTCATGCACCAGCGCCGCCAGCGCGCCGATGCGGCCGAGGTCGCGCAGCGCGCCGCGCAGGTCGATGCCGTCGGCGTCGTCAAACACCCGCACCGAAAGGGCGTTGGCGTCACGCGTGGCCTCGGCCAGCAGGTCGGCCAGGCGCTCCGCGGCGCCGTCGAGCAGCGCCAGCATCACGTCGGCGCCGTTCTTTGCGGACGCCACGCGCGCCGAGGCGCGTTTCTCGCCGACCTCGAAGGCGCGCGGGCGCACCTGGCGCACGGTGACCAGCTTGCCCTGGGCCAGGATGAAGGTCACCGGGCCCGACACCAGCAAGCCTTCCTCCCGCCGCCCCAGCAAAGTGGCGGTCAGGTGAAGCGACTCGTTTTCTTCGTAGAAGCGCGCCGATTCTTCGAAGGCGGCGCGTTCGTCGGGCGTGGGCACGTCGATGCCAAGGACGGCCTCGACATCGGATTCCTCGGCCTCGGTGGGGGATTCAAGATCGTACCAGAGCGCGGCGTCGCTTTCGCACGCCACTTCCGAGCCGCCGTGAGCGATAACGCGAAGCATGGGGGCTGACTAACGGCGTTTTGCGGGCGCGGCCAGAGGCTGCGCGCGCGCTCACTGGTTCTTGTGGACAACCCCGCGCGCCATCACGAAGCCCACCTCCATCAGCGTGGCGACGTCGGCCAGAGGATCGCCGTCAACCGCGACCAGGTCGGCGCTGTAGCCGGGCGCGATGCGGCCGGCGACGCCGTTGAGCTGAAGATGATCGGCGGCGTTCACGGTGGCCATCTGGATCGCCTGCAGCGGCGTGTAGCCGGCCTCGACCAAGAGTTGGAACTCGCGCGCGTTCATGCCGTGCGGCGACACCCCGGTGTCGGTGCCGAAGGCGATGCGCACGCCTGCGGCGCGGGCGCGGCGCGCCATGTCGAGCAGCGCCGGGCCGACGCGGCGCGCCTTGTCAGCCTGGGCCGGCGACAGCGTGCCGCCTTGTTCGGCCAATTGGGTCACCCACCAGCCGGCCATCAGCGTCGGCACCAGGTAGCGGTCGCCGCGACGCAGCAGCCGGAAGCTTTCGGCGTCGGCGTAGGTGCCGTGCTCGATCGAGTCGACGCCGGCGCGCAGCGCCGCGTTGACCCCGCCGGCCCCGTGCGCATGCGCCGTCACCCGCCGCCCCATGGCGTGCGCGGCGTCGACGATGGCTTCGAGTTCTGCGTCGCTCAACTGCTGCTCGACGCCTGCTGCGGTGTTGGAGAGCACCCCGCCGGTGGAGGTGATCTTGATCAGATCGGCGCCGGCCTGGATCTGCAGCCGCGTGGCGCGACGGCAATCGTCGGCGCCGGAGCAGGCAGCGGGATTGCGCAGCGCATCGACGATGTCGGGCGCGAAGCCGTTGGCGTCAGCGTGGCCGCCGTCGGGCGTTACCGCGCCGCCGGATGCAAGAATGCGCGGTCCAGGCACGCGGTTCTCAGCGGTGGCCCGCCGCAGCGCGAAAATGGAATCGTTGGCGGCGCCCACGTCGGCGACCGTCGTGAAACCGGCCATGAGCGTCTTGCGCGCGTTCTCCGCCCCGCGCAGCGCTGCGTCCGAGGTTGTCAGCGTCACCTCTTCGATGAATTGGTTGGGGCCGAGTTCGCCGGTGAGGTGGACGTGGGAGTCGATCAGGCCCGGCAGCACGAAGCGGTTGCGCTGATCGATGATGGCGGCGCCTGGGCGGGTGACGTATCCAGCTTCGACGCCGAGGATGCGCCCGTCGGCGCCGATGAGAATCGATTGCTCCGTGGCGACGCGACCGCTGGCAGGGTCGGCGAGCAGACGACCGGCATGGACGATGCTGGCGACCTGCGGCGCGGTTTCCTGCGCGAGGCCGGAAGTGGTCAACAGCGCCAGGGCGGCGAACGCGCCTGCCCAAGTGAGAGGTCGCTGCAGCATGGATGTCCCCCGATCAGATCGTCCGATCGAACCTATGCGTGCGGCCGCCGTCAAGCGGTTGCGCTCATCCGTACATCGCAAACAGCACGATGATGAACACCATGATCAACCCGACCGCGATCGCCACGGCGATGGCGGGACCGCGGTCGCTGGCCTGCATGGCGGGCTTGGCGTTCGGCACGCGCGCGCCAGTCGCCAGGATCGATTGATACATCGCCTCCTGCGCGGCGAAGACCCGGTTGGCGCCGACAAAGCCGAGTGCGCCGAAGGCGGCGACCGAAAGCAGCAGCAGGCGACCGCCCTGTTCGACGATCGGGATGATGGCGGAGAGGCCGGTGTAGCCGCCGCGCTCGAAGCTCATCTGGCCGCCCAGGATGAGTGCGAACGCCAGCCCGCCGAGCGCGCCGATGCCTGCGCCCATGAGTGAGACCGGCGTCTGTCCGCGTTGGCGGCGGCGCGACCAGATATAGAGGAAGAGGTCGCGCTGGCGCTCGTTCACCGAAGCCCTGCCTTTTGGGCGTACATGAAGGCGGCGGTCGCCAGCGGACGGATGCGCTGGATCATCTGCGCGGCGTGGGCGCTGGCGGCGGTGCCGTCGCGCACCCGGCCTGCGATCCCCTGGAGAATGCAGGCGAGGCGGAAGGCGGTGTAGGAGAAGTACCAGTCGAGCGCCGGGATGCCGTCGCGGCCGGTATGGGCGCAATAGAGCGCCACCGCCTCGTCCTGGGTGGGAATCCCGAGCGCTTCAAGATCAAGTCCGCCCAGGCCCGCGCGGCCGTCGCTCGGCATCACCCAGTTCATAAGGTAGTAGGTGAAATCGCCCAACGGGTCGCCCAGCGTCGAAAGTTCCCAATCCAGCACCGCGATCACGCGCGGCTCGCTGTCGTGCAGGATGAGATTGTCGAGGCGATAATCGCCATGCACGATCGAGGTGCGCTCGCCGGGGGGAATGGTGCGCGGCAGCCAATCGATCAGCTGGTTCATCTCGTCGATGGTTTCGGTTTCGCTCAGTTTGTACTGCTTCGACCAGCGGTCGATCTGGCGCGCAAAGTAATTGCCGGCCTTGCCGTATGCGCTCAAGCCGATGGCGGCGAAATCGGTCATGTGCAGCTTGGCGAGCGTGGCGATCTTGTGTTCGTAAACCGCGCGCCGTTGTTCGTGGGAAAGCTCCGGCAGCGCGCCATTCCAGAGAACCCGGCCCTCGACCATTTGCATAACGTAGAATATCGCGCCAAGGACGCTGTCGTCCTCGCACAGCGCATACGGCCGCGCCACCGGAAAGCCGGTGGGGTGGAGTGCGCTGATCACCCGGAATTCGCGGTCGACCGCGTGTGCGGACGGCAGCAGTTTGCCGCCGGGTTTCTTGCGCAGCACGTACTTCTGTTTTGACGTGACCAATTGATAGGTCGGGTTCGATTGCCCACCCTTGAACTGATTGACCGACAGCGGTCCTTCGAAGCCCTCGACATTAGCCTTCAGCCAAACCTCGAGCGCGGCTTCGTCGAGCCGGTGGCGCTCCTCGACGGGTTTGACGCCTTTGAAGGCTTCGTGCGGATCTTCGCTCATGGCCGGAGCTTAAGAACGGCCGCTTGCTGAGTGCAAGCTCAGTTGCACGCCGACTACCCCAGCGCCCGCCAGGCGATGTCGCGGCGGCAGAAGCCGCCTGGCCAGTCCACGCGCGCGATCGCGGCGTAGGCGCTGTCGACGGCGGCGCGCAGCGTGTCGCCGACAGCGGTGACGTTGAGCACGCGCCCGCCGGCGGCGCGCAGCGTGCCGTCGTCGTCCTGGCGGGTGCCGGCGTGAAAAATCACCACGTCGGGAACCGCTGACGCCTCGGC
>CAZNTI010000254.1:2603-3774 GCA_964575885.1 uncultured Terricaulis sp. | reverse complement strand
GTCGCCGATCACCGTGTAGTCGATGCGCTGGTCGGAGCCGATGTTGCCGACCACGGCGTTGGTGGCGGCGCGGCCGACACCGAGCGCGCCGCCCGAAGAGCGATAGCCCTGATAGGCGCCCATCGTGGCGATGATGAAGCCGAACACGGCGGCCTTGGTGAGGCCGAGCGCGACGTCTTGCGGTTCGAGGAAATCGAACGTGTTGCGCAGATAGGTCGCGCCGTTGAAATCGAGGCTGTTCACGGCGACGAGATAGCCGCCCATCACGCCGATCACGTCCGCGACAGCGACCAGGATCGGCAGCGTCAGCACGGCGGCGAGCACGCGCGGGGCGATCAGGAATTTGAACGGGTCGGTCGAAAGCGTCGACATCGCGTCGATCTGTTCGGTGACGCGCATGGTGCCGATCTCGGCGGCGATGCCGGCCGACACCCGCCCCGCCAGCATCAGCCCCGCCAGCACCGGTCCCAACTCACGTGTGATGCCGAGCACGACGATGTTGGGCACGAACGCTTCGGCGTTGAAGCGGGCGCCGCCAACATAGATGTTCAGCGCCAGCGCCGCGCCAATGAAGACCGCGGTCAGCCCGACCACCGGCAGCGAAAAATACCCGATCTGCGCGCACTGGCGCACGAACTGGCCGGCGAACAGCGGCGGGGAAAAACACGCTGTGGCGGCGCGCGACACGAACAGCGAAAATCGACCGATCTCGCCCAGCATGCCAATGACGGCGCGGCCAATCGCGGCAAACGGGTTCACCCGCGCGCTCCGGTGCGCGCGACGGTCCCCACAAAGGTGGTGAGGAGTTCGTAGGCGGCTGTGCCCGCGCGCGCCGCCACATCGTCAAGCGGCGCCGACCGCCCCAGAAACTCGACCATGGCGCCGGGCTCGGCCTCCGCGCAGCCGGTTACATCGATGATGGTGAGGTCCATCGAAACGCGTC
This sequence comes from uncultured Terricaulis sp., assembly GCA_964575885.1. Classification (GTDB taxonomy): domain Bacteria; phylum Pseudomonadota; class Alphaproteobacteria; order Caulobacterales; family Aquidulcibacteraceae; genus Vitreimonas. The sequence continues at coordinate 2,831 of CAZNTI010000254.1, read as the reverse complement.
CCAAGATCGGGCGCGGCGCGCCCCCGAGCACGCCATAACCGCGCCCGCCCAGGGATCGCAAGTAGCCGTCGGCGTAGCCCAGCGCCACCGTGGCTGTGTGCATCTTTTTGGGCGCGACGAATGTCGCGCCGTAGCCGAAACTCTCGCCGGCCTCAACCGCGCGCACCTGCAGGATGGGCGCGTCGATGGTGGCGACGGTGGCGAGCTTGGGGTTGTCGGCGTCCAGGC
>CAZNTI010000254.1:0-2593 GCA_964575885.1 uncultured Terricaulis sp. | reverse complement strand
GCCCCCCGCCCCGTAGATCCCCACGCCGGGGCGGATCAGATCGAAATGGAAGTCGGTCCCGATCTGCGCCCCGCAGGTGGCGGCAAGACTCAGCAGCGCCTTGGGAAATAGCGAGGCGGCGTCGAGGAAGCGCTGGCGCTGCAGCGCGTTCATGGGATGGCGCACATCGGAAGCGCAGGCGAGATGACTCATGACCAGGGCAAGCGTGGTGTCTTTCAGCGCGACCGCGGCGTGCGGCAGTTCCTCGGGGCCGAGGCCAAGGCGGTTCATGCCGGTGTCGACGTTCAACGCTGCCGGCCCCCGCGCAGCCCAGAGCTTGATCTGGGCGAGAGAATTCAGCACCGGAGTGAGCTTGGCGTCCTGGAAATGGGCTGCGTCGGCCGTGGACGGGCCATTGAGCACGAAAATCTGCGGGCCAGCGCCAAGCGCCTGTCGCACCGCCAGCGCTTCGGCGCTGGTGGCGGTGAAGAAAACCCGCGCGCCGGCTTCAGCGAGCGCCCGCGACGCGGCGATCGCGCCCAGCCCGTAACCGTCGGCCTTGACCACCGCAGACACCGCAGCGCTCGGCGCGAGCTTGCGGAAAAAGCGCCAGTTCTCAACGATGGCGGCGGTATCGACGCGCAGCCGCGCCAGCCGTTGTTCAGCTGCGCGCGGAGAGATTGCCGAATCTGGTGTAGCGGCTGTCAAAGAAGAGCTTCACTTTACCGATGGGGCCATGGCGCTGTTTGCCGATGATCACTTCGGCCTGGTTGCGCACCTCGTCCACTTGCCGCATCCACGCGATATGTTCCTCGGTGCCCTCGCGCGGCTCGGCGCGCTCTAGATAGTAGCTTTCACGGTAGACGAACAAGACCGAGTCTGCGTCCTGTTCGATCGAACCGGATTCGCGCAGATCCGAGAGCTGGGGGCGCTTGTCCTCGCGGGTCTCGACCTGGCGCGAGAGCTGCGAGAGGGCGATGACAGGCACCTTCAAGTCCTTGGCCAGCGCCTTCAACCCTTGCGTGATCTCGCTGACTTCCTGCACCCGCCCGTCGCTTTTGCGCGAGGACGAGGTCACCAGCTGCAGGTAGTCGACCACGATGCAATCGAGCCCGACGCCGGGGGTGCGCTGCAACCGGCGCGCACGCGCCTGCAGCTGGGCGATGCCGATGGCGCCAGTTTCGTCGATGTGCAGCGGCAGCTGCTGCAGGTTCACGGCCTCGTCGGCGAGGCGCTCGTACTCCTGTTTGCTGATCTTGCCGCGGCGGATGCGATCGCTTTCGATTTCGGCGGCGTCCGAGAGCAGGCGTGTGGCGAGTTGCTCGGCCGACATTTCCAGCGAGAAGAAAGCCACCACGCCGCCCTTGTTGGTCTGGGCTTCGAAGTCGCCGCTGCGCATCGCCTGCAGCCGCGCTTTGGCGATATTGTAGGCGATGTTGGTGGCGAGCGCGGTTTTTCCCATCGAGGGCCGGCCGGCAAGAATGATGAGGTCGGATTTGTGCAATCCGCCCAGCATGCGATCGAGGTCGTCGAAGCCGGTCGCGAGGCCCGAGACGTCCGACTTGCTTTCGTACGCCGCCGCCGCGATCTCGATCGAGGTCGCCAGCGCGCGCGAGAACGGCGCAAAGCCCGAGTTCGACGTGCCGCTCTCGGCCAGCGTGAACAGCGTCCGCTCGGCCTCCTCGATGATGTCTTCGGCGTCGTGGCCGTCGGGCGGATTTTCCGCCAGATCGGAGATGACGTGGCCGACGCGGATGAGTTCGCGCCGCAGCGCCAGTTCGTAGATCAGGTCCGCGTAGGCTTGCGCCTGCGCCGAGAGCGGGGCTGCGCGCTCCAGCAAGGTCAGCAAATAAACCGCGCCGCCAATTTCCTTGATGCCGCCGTCGCGGGCGAAGCGTTCCTTGAGCGTCACGCCATCGGCGAGATCGCCGGCTGAAATGATCTCAGCGCACGCTTGGAAAATGCGCCCGTGTACGGGATCGTAAAAGTGGCGATCCTGGAGCTTTTGATTGATGCGGTTGTAGGTCTCATTGTCGAACAGGATCGCGCCCAAAAGCGCCTGCTCGGCTTCAAGATTATGCGGCGCCGCGCGCGGCGGCGCTGGCGCGTCGGGCACAGGCAATGGGAGCGAAGGCTGCTTCGACATGGCGACCGCACCATGAGGCGATTCGGCCCGCCAATCGTTTACGCACCGAAACTCCCTGCAGAGTTTCAAGCACTTGACGAATCAGAGCCGGTAGCGGGCCGGGGATACCGGGGCCTATTCCGCGCGCGCACTCGGGTCGTTGGTGATCGAGGCCGCCGCCAATTCCTTGGCTTGCGCCTCGGCGTCGGCGCGATCCGCCTCGGCGGCGGAGGCGATGACGTTCTCGCCGCGCGCCTGACGTTCGGCCTCATCGGTTGAACGGGCGACGTTCACCTTGATGTTGGCGTAAACCTCGGCGTGGAGGCGCACGCGCACCTCGAAGAGGCCGATGGTCTTGATCGGCTTGTCGAGGACCACGGCGTTGCGATCGATCTTGGCGCCGCCTTTGACGATCTCGTCGGCGATGTCGCGCGAGGAAACCGACCCATAAAGCTGGCCGGCTTCGCCGGCTTGACGGATGAGCACATA
>CAZNTI010000253.1:3075-3783 GCA_964575885.1 uncultured Terricaulis sp. | reverse complement strand
GCCTTTGACCAGCGTGTTGTTCGAGCCGGTGAGATCGGCGGAGCCACCCAACAGTTCCGGGCATGCTTGAAACATCGACTCGATGGCGGCGCCTGAGGACGCGCGCGTCGCCAGCGCCGGCTTTTGCTCAGCCATCGCCGCGGCGTGCGCGCCGAGCGCTGCCACCGCGGCGTCGACATTGGCGCCGGCAAGAGCGGCGGCGAAGGCGTCGCGTTGCGGCGCGCGCTTAAGCCGCGCGGCCCACGCCTCGCGCGCGCCGGCCCCGCGGCCGCCGACGGCGCGCCACGCGTTGCGGACAGCGTCGGGAATTTCGAACGGTCCGTACGGCCAGCCGAGCGCTGCTTTCGCCGCCGCAAGTTCTTCAGCGCCGAGCGCTTCACCATGCGCCTTGGCGCTGCCCGCCTTGTTCGGCGCGCCGTAGCCGATTGTGGTCTTGCAGGCGATCAGGGTTGGCCTGTCGGCCTTGATGGCCGCGTCGAAGGCGCGCGCCGCGTCATCCATGTCGTGGCCATTGCAGGCGAGCACGTTCCAGCCGCTGGCGGCAAAGCGCGCCCCTTGGTCGGTGGCGTCCGAAAGCGACACTGCGCCGTCAATGGAAATGGAATTGTCGTCCCAAATCACGATGAGCTTGTGGAGTTTCTGACGGCCTGCGAGCGCGATCGCCTCCTGACTGACCCCTTCCATCAGGCAGCCGTCGCCGGCGATCAC
>CAZNTI010000253.1:0-3065 GCA_964575885.1 uncultured Terricaulis sp. | reverse complement strand
GCTTCCGCCATCGCCATGCCGACAGCGTTGGCGAGGCCCTGACCGAGCGGGCCGGTGGTGGTCTCGATCCCGGAGGCATGGCCGTACTCGGGGTGACCCGCAGTCTTCGAGCCGAGCTGCCGGAAGCGCTTGATCTCTTCAAGCGTCATGTCTGCGTAGCCGGCCAAGTGCAGCAAACCGTAGAGCAGCATCGAACCGTGGCCGGCGGAAAGCACGAAGCGATCACGATCAGGCCAGTTCGGCGCGCCGGCGTCGAACTTCAGGTAGCGCGCAAACAGCACCGTCGCGGCATCGGCCATGCCCATGGGCATCCCCGGATGGCCGCTCTTGGCCGCTTCCACCGCGTCCATCGCCAGCGCCCGCAGGGCGTTGGCCATGTCGCGGGCCGCCACGCCTTCGATCTGTTCGCTTGTGCTCATCGCTGTATCCTGCAGTTCGGTGCAGTCCTTGCGCCGATTCGGGGCTTTGCCGGCCTTGGACTAGCCGGTAACAGCACAGCGTCCGCGCGGGAATGCGACGGCGGAGCCAAGCATGCAGATTTTCATTGATAGCGCTGATGCAAAGGAGCTCAAGCTCCTGGCCGAGAGCGGCTTGGTCGACGGCGTCACCACCAATCCTTCGCTGATCGCCAAGGCTGGCGGCGACTTCTTCGCGACCCTGGAAGCCATCTGCGCGGCGGTGCCCGGCCCGGTCAGCGCCGAGGTCGTCGCCCAAGATGCGCCGACGATGCTCATCGAGGGACGCAAGCTGCGCAAAGTCGCAGCCAATATCGTGGTCAAGCTGCCGCTGACACCCGACGGGCTCAGAGCATGCAAGACCCTCGAAGGCGAGGGTCATCCCTGCAACGTGACGCTGTGCTTTTCAGCCGTGCAGGCGCTGCTGGCGGCTAAGGCCGGCGCGAGCTTCGTCTCTCCCTTCGTCGGGCGCCTCGACGACAACGGCCAGGACGGTATGGGGATAATCCGCGAAATCCGGGCCATCTATGACAATTACGACTATGCGACCCAGATTCTGGCGGCCTCGATCAGGACCCCCGGACACGTGCGCGACGCCGCGCTGGCGGGGGCCGATTGCGCCACTCTCCCGCCGGCGGTCTTCCGCGGCCTCTACAAGCACCAGCTGACCGAATCCGGGCTGGCGACGTTCCTGTCGGATTGGGAAAAGACCGGTCAGTCGATCCTGTAAGGGATCGCGTCAACGGCCCGCGAGGTTCTGCAGCCGGGAAATATCGTCGTCGGTGTGCTCACGCATGGAAGCCATGGTGCGATCGGCCTCGGCCAAGCGCGCCCGCACCGCCTGGACATCCAGCGGCTCAACCACCGGGCGCTCCTCGACTTGCGAGGCCAACGCGTCACGCAATCCAAGCCCGCCATTGAAGGCCACCGGCCCCACAAGCCCCACCAGCACCATCGCGCCCGCGCCGGCGGCGAAGCTGGCGGCGACCATGCGAAGGGTGGACTTATGGGTAGGCGACATTTGCGTAAAACTCCCGGACCGGAGCGCGGTCAGCTAACAAAGTTACCGTCGTGTTGCAAATGCGAAATACCCCTCAGAACCGAAAAGGTCTGTAACCTTTGTCACGTTCTGAATTTTTGGCTTACGCACGGCTAAAGCGCGCAGATCGTACCAGGCAAACCTGAATTCAAGCCGTACGAGAGATTAATGCTCGGTTGCGCAGCGGCAATCCTTGGGCTCTAAACGCCCCTGCCGCGGGTGCTGCGGCGCCACAAAAGAGCTTGCCATGGTCGCTTCCGGATCGCCCCGCAAACTCCGCAAAGCCGTGCTGCCGGTCGCTGGTTTTGGCACCCGCGTGCTGCCCGCCACCAAGGCCATCCCCAAGGAAATGTTGCCAGTTTTTGATCGGCCGGCGATCCAATACGTGGTCGATGAAGCGCTCGCAGCCGGCATCGAGCACATCGTTTTTGTGACCGGGCGCAACAAGGGCGCCATCGAGGACTATTTCGATCGCGCCTACGAGCTCGAACACAGCCTCGAAAAGAAGGGCAAGACGGCGCTCCTGCAGGAGCTTGGCCAGGGCCTGCGCCCGGCCGGGGCCATGAGCTTCGTGCGCCAGCAAGGCGCGCTCGGGCTTGGCCATGCGGTGTGGTGCGCGCGCGACATCGTCGGCGACGAGCCGTTCGCGGTGCTCCTGCCGGACATGTTGATGATGGCCAAACCTTCCTGTCTGGCGCAGATGGCGGCGGCCTACGCCGAGGTGGGCGGCAACGTGATTGCGGTGGAGCCCTGCGACGACCCCTCGAAATACGGGGTCATCGATCCCGCCAGCCGCGAGGGCCGGCTGATCAAGATGAGGGGCATGGTCGAGAAGCCGAAACGCGAGCAGGCGCCCTCCAATTTGTTCATCAGCGGCCGCTACATTCTGCAACCGGAGATTTTCGGCCTGCTCGAGACCCAACCCCCCGGCGCCGGCGGCGAGATCCAGCTGACCGACGCGATGGTGCGGCTGATGGATACACAGCCGTTCCATGCGCTCGAATACGAGGGCGTCACTTACGATTGCGGCGACAAGCTCGGCTACCTGCGCGCCGTCGCCGCTTACGCCCTGGCCAACAGCGAGCATGGCGGCGACGCCGCTCAGGTGCTTCGCCAAGCGCTCGCCGTGCGCCCGGATGGCGCCTGACGTCTTCCCAGACCGCGCGGCGCTGATGGCCGCCGCCGCCGCCCGCCTGGGCAAAAGCTTGGAACGCGCGATTGCATCGCGCGGGGCTGGAGTTGCGGCCCTCTCCGGGGGCACCACCCCCGAATCCGCCTACGCCCGGCTGGCGGCGCATGCCCTGGATTGGCCGCGCGTGACCTTTCTGCTGGTGGACGAGCGTTTCGTGCCGCTCGCCCATCCCGGCTCCAACGAAGCGATGCTGCGCCGGGCTTTGGCGCCGGCGCTGGCCGCGGGCGCCGTGTTGGCGCCGATGTCCGCCCCCAACCTCACGCTCGATGAGGCCGCCGACGTCGCCGACGCCGCTTATCGCGGGCACAGCATCGATATTGCGCTGATGGGCGTAGGCGCGGACGGCCATACCACCTCCTGGTTTGCCGGCGCCGACGGT
>CAZNTI010000252.1:0-3784 GCA_964575885.1 uncultured Terricaulis sp. | reverse complement strand
CCTGCTTTCTGGGTAGACACGAATTTCGCAGGGGTTATCGACCTTCTTTCCCGATGATGCATCAACTCTGCGTTACCGGGGTATCGTAGCAAGATGGCCTGACATTCCTGCGAGTAGAGCTTCTGCATCAGGTGTTTTTTTCTGCGACGCCATGAGCAAGTCCCACACCTCCCTCACCGGCTCCTGGAGCGGCGCCTATCGCTATCCCGGCGATGCGTTTCCCGAAACCGTGTTCAGCGCGCACATCGAGGAACGCGACGGCGCATTCTTCGGGACGACTCAGGAGCCGAACCTGGTTGACCACATGATAGCGGCCTCGGTGCTTGAGGCCGAGATCGAGGGCGTGCGCGCCGGACGCAGCGTGACGTTCACGAAATTCTACCAGGGTGCGGCCGAGGTCGACTTCGCGGTGCGCTACGAAGGCGAGGCCGACGAAGCGCTTACCCGCATCGAAGGGTGCTGGACCATCCCGAATGACTGGTCGGGCGCATTCTTCATGACCCGCGACGATGACGGCCAGGCCGAAGCGGCCGAACGCGCCGAGGCGGCGCCCGTGCTGGCGGTCGTCAGTAAAAGCGCGCGAGAGTAAGCGCCGCCTCGCGCCCGTCGGCGAGGCTCAGTCGCACGCTGCGGCCGCCGTCGACGCCGCTGGACCAAGCACGCACGTCAGCGCCCTGCGGCCATTCAGAGATGCGCACGCCATCGATGGCCGCAATCTCATCGCCCACATTGAGCCCGGCCACAGCCGCAGGGCTCGCGCGCCCGACATGCACTATCTGCAGCCGGTCGGCGCGCGCGCGCGCGACACGCAGGCCTGCAAGATCGCGCTCGAACGGCCGCGCCTCGGCGCCGAGGTGAGGCTCAAGCCAGGCGCGCGCACGGCGATAGTCGAGAAAGATGCGAAACCGCGAAAGCAACGGAAAGCCCAGATTGGCGTCGCCGGTCGGCAGGGGCGCCGCCGGCAACTGCACCGGCACGTCCGCGAAGCTCTGGCCGGCCAGTTCAACGCTGGCGACGCTGCTCAACTCGACCTCAAGGTCGCCGCCGATGCCGGTGGCCTGCCCGGTCGGCAGCGCGCCGCGTGCGATGCCCAGCCGCTGCGCCAAGGCAGGGCCAATATCGAGCGCGTTGCCGGCGCCGAGGTCGAAATTGGCCTGCGCGGCGACGCCATTGATGACGATCTGGGTGGTGAAATTGTTGGCGCGATTGTCGAGGACGAGTTCGAGCGTCCCCGGCGGCGGCGCCCAGCCGGCGCGCTCGACAAAACTCAGCCGCCCGGCCGCTACATCGACATCGACCAGACGCTGAGGAAACACGTCCACGCCGACGATGAGCTCGATCTCGCGCCCGAACGGCGCTGTAAGGTGAGCGAGGTCCACCACCACCAGCTGGGCGTAGCGATGGACGGCGCCGCCGATCTCGGCGTCGACATCGCGCGCCAGCTGCAAATTTGCACCGCCGCCGAAGCCGGTGGCGCGACCGCGGCCGCCGAGATCAAGACCCATCGTTTCAGCAACCGCGCGCGAAAGCACCGATCGCGCCGCGCCGCTGTCATAGATGGCGGTCACGCTGCGGCCCCCGAGGGTGACGGGAAACATGATCTTCTGCCGAAAGATCGTGATCGGAACCGATATCGCCGGCCCCGGCGTCTGGGCCTGAGCGGGCGACCCCGCCCACCCGAGAACCGCCGCCCCTAAAAGTACGTCTCGACGCAGCATCGCCTACCGTCCATATTGAAGAACGATATTGTTGTATCGACTTTCGCTAATAATGTAAAGCGAATGCGACACGCGTCAGGGGGCGCCCTAGTCCTCGAAAGCGGGCGGCTTGGGCGGGAACCAGGCCGGCATATCGCGCGAGACCCGCATCGGAAACTGGGGCGGGCGCTTTTGCAGGAACGATTGCACGCCCTCAGCGGCGTCGCCGGCCGCGCCGCGCTCCACCATCAGCCGGCTCTCGAGCCTGTGCGCCTCCATCGGATGGCTAGCGCCCAGCATTTCGAGCGTCATCCGCCGCGCCAGCGCCGCCGACACCGGGGCGGTGTTGTCAGCGATCTCGCGCGCCAGCGCCTGCGCCGCGCCGATCAGCTCCTCGGGTTTGTGCAGCGAGCGCACGAAGCCGCGCGCGTGGGCCTCGGCGGCGTCGAACACGCGGCCGGTCAAGAACCATTCAAGCGTGGTGGAGACGCCCACAATGCGCGGCAGGAAATAGGTCGAGCAGGTTTCCGGAACGATGCCGCGGCGCGCGAACACGAAGCCGAAGCGCGCCGTCTCTGCGGCGAGGCGTACGTCCATCGCCGCGAGCATGGTGGCGCCGACGCCGACGGCGGCGCCGTTCACCGCCGCGATCACCGGCTTCAGCGATTCGAAAATGCGCAGCGCCACAACGCCGCCGCTATCGCGATGCGAGCCCACGCTCTCGGCCGCCTCGCCGCGCTCGCGGCGGCGATCGTAATTGAAGGTGTCCCCACCCCCGCCGAGATCGGCGCCAGCGCAGAAGGCGCGTCCCGCGCCGGTGACAATCACCGCGCGCACATCGTCGTCGGCGTCGGTGGCGTCGAATGCGGCCACGAGTTCGCGCATCATGGCGCCGGTGAAGGCGTTCATGCGCTCGGGACGATTGAGCGTCAGCGTGGCGACGCCGTCGGCGACCGCCAATTGGATGGTTTCGAACTCAGGCATGGATACGGCTCCGGAATAAAGCCTCAGGCTAAGCTCAAAGCCGCAACAGCTCCACCTCTGCCGCTTGGTAAGGGTCGAGCCGGTAGACCAGCCGGCGGTGAATCGCCACCAGCGCACCGGCGCCCCAATCCTCGATCAGCTCGGCGTCGTCGTCCTCGCGCGCCTGCCAGCGCGAGCCGTCCTCGCACACGAGCACGCGCCCGCGCGCCAGCACCAGGTCAATCGTCGACACCGCCCCCGATTGGGCGCCCACACCCAGACCGACTCGGAAAACCGAGAGAATCGCCTCACGTTGCGACTCGGACAGTCGAGCCCAGTCGAGCCGTTCAAACAGCTCTGGCCCCAACAGCGCAGCCAGAGCGTCGTTGTGCGTCATTCGCGGTTCCCCCAAACCCCAAAGCGAGTCGTCCAAAAACGATCGATTTGGTTTCCGGGAAGTTACCTTGGTTAAGCGGCCGCTGCGCTAAAGCGCCATGCGCCAGATAAAGTCGCGATCGGCGACGCGTCCGACCATGAAGGCGTGTTCGCCGGCATGCGCGAAGCCGTAACGGCGATAGAACCCCTGCGCGCGGTCATTGTGTTCCCAGACACTGAGCCAGAGCGACGCCGCCCCGGCGCGGCGCGCGTCCGCCACCACGGCGCGCATCAGTGCATGGGCGACCCCAGCGCCTTTCACGCGCTCTTCGACGTAGAGCCGGTAAAGCTCGACGCCGCGGCTTTTCTCCGCTTCCGGCGCCGGCAGCTCCACCGGTCCCCACATGGCATAGCCGACGATCGCGTCGGCCTGCACCGCCAGCACCGCACACACCCCCGGCGCCGCCAGCTCAGCGGCGAGGGTGTCGGGCGCGTATGACGACCTCAGATAGGCGGCGAGATCCTCGGCCGGGTAGAGATGGCCGAAGGTGGCGACAAAACTATCGGCGGCGAAGCGGGCCAAGGCGACCGCATCCTCGGCCCCGGCCCGACGATAGACAAAATGCTCATCGCTTGCGCTCACTCCGCCTTGTTAGAGCGCCGCGCCTTCACGGCAAGCTCTCACGGCAAACGCAGCGCCCCGTCGTCGGCAATCTCGAAACCGGGATTCCACGCCACCTCCCAAAGGT
>CAZNTI010000251.1:0-3834 GCA_964575885.1 uncultured Terricaulis sp. | reverse complement strand
GATCCCGCGGAACTGCGCCCATGAACGCGCCCGCCTACGTGATGCGCGCCGCCGGCCCGGGCGATCTCGCCGGCTTCAAGCAATTGCGCGAGATCGCCGGGGCCGGCTTTACAAGCCTCATGCTCGACGACGCTGCGCTGGAGCAACGTCTGGCGCTGACCGAGGCAAGCTTTGCCTCTCCCGCCACAAGTCCGGGCGCTGAACGCTATTTCATCGCCTTGGAGCACGTCGAAAGCGGTGCGCTGGTCGGCTGCTGCGGGGTGAAAGCAACGATCGGGGAAACCCCGCCTTTCTTCAATTTCCGGATCATCACCGAGGCGCAGTTTTCCGGTCTCGTGAACCGCCGCTTTGACATGCGGGTGCTGATCGGGGTCAACGATTTTACCGGCTGCACCGAGGTCGGCTCGCTGTTCGTGCGCCCCGAGCATCGCGCCGCGGGCGTAGGCCGCGCGCTGGCGCAGAGCCGCTACATGCTGATGGCGACGAATCGTTCGCGGTTTCGCGAACAGATCGTCTCGGAATTGCGCGGCGTGGTCTCGCCCGACGGCGTATCGCCGTTCTGGGAGGCGCTCGGCCGCCACTTCTTCCGCATGGACTTTGCGGAGGCCGACAAGCTGTCCGCGGCCACCGACAATCAATTCATACTCGACCTGATGCCGCAGCATCCGGTGTATGTCGATCTGCTGGACCCGGCGGCGCGCGACGTGATCGGCAAATGCCACCCTGACGGTGAGGGCGCGAGACGGCTGCTGGAATGGGAAGGCTTTGCATTTTCCAATGTGATCGACATTTTCGACGGCGGTCCGCTGATGAGCGCTGCGCGCGACGGGGTGCGCACGCTGCGTGAAGCGCGCCGACTGAAGACGAAAGCGGCGCCTGCATTGGATGGCGCGCGGCGCGCGTTGGTGGGCACCACCGAAATGCGCGCCTTCCGCTGCGTGGAGACGCGCGTTTTGATAGACCAGGGCGTCTGCGCAATGGCGCCAGGCGCGCTCGCGGCGCTGCGCCTGCGCGCGGGCGAAGACATCTACGCATGGACTGGCGATGCACACTGAGCTTTACATCGACGGCGCCTGGCGCGAAGGCGGCGGCGAGCGCTTCGCCTCGCACGATCCGGCCAGCGGCGACAGGGTCTGGGAAGGCCGCGCCGCAGACGCAGATGACGTTGCCGAGGCGATGGCGGCGGCGCGGCTGGCGTTTCCGGCGTGGTCCAGGCGCCCGCTTGAGGAACGCGTGGCCATCGTGCGCGCCTATGCGCAAGCGCTCGAACGCCGCGTTGATGCGATCGCTCACGCCATCAGCCGCGAGATGGGCAAGCCGCTGTGGGACGCCAAGGGCGAAGTCGCAGCGATGATCGGCAAGGCTGAAATATCCATTCGCGCTCAGGCCGAACGCGCCGGCGCGCGCGAGGAGAAGGCCGGCTTCGGCGCCACCGCGCTCTCGCATCGCGCCCATGGCGTGCTCGCAGTGTTCGGTCCGTTTAACTTCCCCGGCCATCTGCCCAACGGCCACATCGTGCCGGCGCTGCTCGCCGGCAATTGCGTGCTCTTCAAGCCGAGTGAATTCACGCCTGGCGTGGCGGCGCTGATGCTGGAGGCGTGGGCGGCGGCGGGCTTGCCGGCGGGGGTGCTCAATCTGCTGCACGGCGGGCGCGACACCGGCGCGGCGGTTTTGGATTCGCACGGCCTCAACGGCGTGCTGTTCACCGGTTCGGCGCACACCGGCGCGCTCATCCATCAGAAGTTCGCCGGCCGCCCCGACGTCATGCTGGCGCTTGAACTGGGCGGCAACAATCCGCTGATCGTGTGGCCGCCGGTGGATGCGAAGGCCGCCGCCAATTTGATTGCGCACTCGGCGTTCGCGACCAGCGGCCAGCGCTGCTCATGCGCGCGCCGCCTGATTGTGCCCGAGGGCGTCGAAGGCGACGCCATTGTCGCGGCGTTGGCGGGACTGGTTCCCCAGATCGCGGTGGGGCCGGCCACGCAAACGCCGGAGCCGTTCATGGGGCCGCTCGTCAACGCGCTCGCCGCCGAGCGCGCGCTGCAGTTTGAGGCGGGGCTCATGGCTACGGGTGCTGCGCCCATCGTGAAGCTGCGGCGCGACGGCGCTTTGGTCCATCCCGGCGTGATCGACGTCACCGGTTTGACGCCCCCGGATGAGGAAGTGTTCGGCCCGCTGCTGCAGGTCTATCGCGTCAAGGATTTCGCGCACGCGCTCGATATCGCCAACGCCACCCGCTTCGGCCTTGCCGGCGGCTTGATCAGCGACGATCCGGCGCTGTGGGCGCAGGTGAAGCAGGAGCTGCGCGCCGGCGTCTTGAACTGGAACCGCCCCACCACCGGCGCGTCGGGGGCGCTGCCGTTCGGCGGGCCGGGGATGTCGGGGTCGTTGCGTCCCAGCGCGTACTACGCCGCCGACTACGTGGCCTATCCGGTGGCGACGCAAGCCGCGGAGAAGGCGGCGGCGATGAGTGCGCCGGGGCTGCCTGCGTGAGCGCTGTTGAGATCAATTTCGACGGCCTGGTGGGGCCCACGCACAATTACGCCGGGCTGTCGGAGGGAAATCTCGCGTCAGCGCGCAACGCTGACATGGTTGCGCGCCCCCGCGAGGCGGCGCTGCAGGGCCTGGCCAAGATGCGCCGGCTGGCGGCGTTGGGTCTGCCGCAGGGCGTGCTGCCGCCGCACGAGCGGCCCAATATCGGCTGGCTGCGTAGCCTGGGGTTTTCGGGCAGTGATCGCGACGTGTGGGCGCGCGCCTGGGAAAGCGAGCCGGCGCTCGCGCGCGCGGCGCTGGCGTCCTCGGCGATGTGGGCCGCGAACGCAGCGACCGTCTCGCCCAGCGCCGATTGCGCCGATGGCCGCCTGCATGCGTCGGTCGCCAATCTGCAAACCATGCTGCATCGCAGGCTCGAAGCCGGGCAGACTGAGCGCACGCTGCGCAAGCTGATGCCGGATGACGCGCGCTTCGCAGTGCATTCCGCGCTGCTCGCGCACGACGCGCTGTCCGACGAGGGCGCTGCCAACCACATGCGCATGTGCGCCGAAGCGGGCGCGCCGGGCGTGGAGATTTTCGTTTATGGGCGCGACGCCGGCGCCGTCCGCACCCGCTTTCCGGCGCGCCAGACACTGGAGGCGTGCCGCGCACTTGCGCGCCGCCATGGACTGAACCCGACGCGCACGGTGAGCGCGCAGCAGGCGCCGGAGGCCATCGATGCGGGCGCCTTCCACAACGACGTGGTTGCGGTCGCGCACGAGCAGGTGTTGCTGCATCACGAACACGCCTTCGCCGACAAGGCCAAGCTTTACGCCGAAGTGCGCGCCGCGGCGGCGGGATTGTTTGATCCGGTGTTCGTCGAGGTTCCTGCAGCCGCAGTAAGCCTCGACGATGCGGTTACATCTTACTTGTTCAATTCGCAGCTGGTGCGGCTGCCTGGCGCGCGAACGCTCACATTGATCGCGCCCGCCGAAGTGCGCGAGAACAACCAAGCCGGCGCCTTCGTGCGTGACATGATCGCACGTTCCGGCGCCGCCATCGGCGCGGTGGAGTATGTCGAGGTGCGCGAAAGCATGCGCAATGGCGGAGGCCCTGCGTGCCTGCGCCTGCGCATTGTGATGACCGCGGCCGAGCGCGCCGCCGCTGGCGGCGGCTTTTTCCTCGATGAGCTTTTGGCGTCGAAGCTCGAAGCCTGGATCGTCAAGTCCTATCGCGAGGCGCTTGCGCCCGCCGATCTTGGCGATCCCGCGTTGGTAAACGAAACCCAGTCAGCGCTGGACGAACTGACGCGCATTCTGCCGCTGGGCGGAGATTTCTATCCGTTCCAGCGCGGGTGAGAGC
>CAZNTI010000250.1:0-3851 GCA_964575885.1 uncultured Terricaulis sp. | reverse complement strand
TTCTGGAACATCGCGCTTGAAGCGCAACGCTCACCTTCTCCCGCATGGGCGGGAGAAGGTGTCCCGGAGGGCCGGATGAGGGTGGGCGGTTCCGCGTATGGAGCTGGCAACGCTAATGGCGCTTTATTCTGAAACCCACCCCCTCACCCCAGCCCCTATCCCCCTCACGGGGGAGAGGGAAGCCTGTCTCCGGCGACTTTCGCGTGATTTGCGCAGGCCCCTATGAACCCGCCCCGCTTCACCGCTTTCGCTAAGGCGCAGGCCTTCGGGCTTGCGCTCGGATTCGCGCTGGCGCTTTGGGCGACGGACAAAATGGGCTTCGGCCTATCCCTCTTTCTCATCGCCACCGCCGGCGCGTGGCTCGCTTGGGAGTTCGCGTTGGGGCCACGCGCGCCGTCGCATCGCGGCGACGTGAACGCGCTGCGTTACGGGCTGCTCACTGGGTTTGCATTTCCCTGGATCGGGTTCGCGCTCGCAGCGCTCGCGGCGTGGATGGCGCCGTGACCTGCGTCGCACAAATAATACTTTACATGCACGCGCGGCGCCGTAAACACGAGCGCAAGGCAGCCGCTCGTTCTCGCGCGCCGGCGTCGCGGGATGGGTCCCGCGCGGTGGAGACGGGAGGCGCTCAAATTGGCGCATCTCATCTGCGATGTCCCGATCACGTACTGCTTGGTGCGGGACGAATTCCTCTACGATCAGAAAGACGGCTTCGGCGCATTCACTGAGTGCGCGCTGATCGGCGCCGTCGGCTTGCCCGGCCGCGTGCCCACATTTACAGCGATGCTGAAAAATGGGGCGCTGTGGGCGCGGCTGCCGCTGCACGCCTTCTGCGTGAAGCCGTGCGATCCGCTTCCGGTGTCGACGCTGTGCCTGTGGGATTGCCTTTCCTACGACGTCACCGCCCACGCCTACCATTTTCTCGGCACGCTGCGCGCCGACGTGTTCTGTTGCGACGGCGTCGAGCGGCCCGGGCAGTACATTTTTTCGCTGGACTGGTGCCGCAGCGAGTATGCGGAGCTTCCCGATCAGCACAAACAGCACCATTTGATCGCGCTCGACGAGGGCCAGATCGCGGCCATGCCTGGCAACCGCCTGCGCTGGCACGAGCCGTCCTGGATCAAGCCCTTCGCCGAGCGCCCGAAATACAAGGTCAACAGCCATGAATGGTCGGCGGAGCGCTCGCGGGCGCTGAGCGACGGCCAGCGCTGGGCCTACACGCTGTCGCCGGCGCCTGCGCCCGCCAATGCAGCCGGCGGCTGGTTCGGCAAGACCAAGACCGAGAAAACCCCATGAAACGCTGGCGTTCGGAAAAGGTGGCGGCTGCGCCAGGCGCGGCCCCGCAGCGGCGCACGCTCGCGCAATGGTGGGCGTGGCTGAAGGCGCAAATAAAGCGCCTCACAGGGGCCCAGGACGGGGCCAGCCACACGCGCCGCGGCGGCCTCGGGCGCACCGGCTTTGTGTATCGGGTGGGCTCATGAAGCGCATGTTCACGGCGTCGCGCGACGATTGGGCGATCGAGGATTTCGACCGCGCCAATTTCGATCACCCCGACGGGCGCATCTATTGGGTCGAAGACGCGTGCTATGTGTTCACGCCAGCCGAGATCGAACGCCTGCACGCCGCCGCCGAAGCGGTGCTCGCCTGCGTGAACGCCGCGGTGACGCGCGCCTTCGAACAGGAAGGCTTGAACCGGCTGGCGCTGCCGATCGCGCTGCAGCCCGCCGCGATGCGCAGTTGGGCCCGGCGCGATCCTTCGCTTTACGGACGCTTCGACTTCGTGTTCGACGCCGACGGCGCCCCGAAGCTGCTGGAGTTCAACGCCGATACGCCAACTGCGCTCTACGAAGCGGCGGTGATGCAGTGGAACTGGATCGAGGATCGCGACCGCGAGGGTGACCAGTACAACCGCATCCACGAGGCCTTGGTGGCGCGCTTCCGCGAGCTTGGCCGCGCCCTGCCCGCGCACGGCCCGATGCACTTTGCCTGCATGCGCGCCGAGCGCGACGACCGCATCACCACCGACTATCTGCGCGACTGCGCCCGACAGGCGGGGCTCGCCACCGAGGCGCTCGACCTCGGCGCGATCGGCGTTCGAGACAGCCGCATCGTTGATCTGTTCGACCGCCCGATCACCCATCTGTTCAAGCTTTATCCCTGGGAGTGGATCGCCAACGAGCCGTTCGGGGAGGCGTTGCTGCGGGCCGATCCGGGCATGATTGAGCCGCCGTGGCGACTGGCGGCGTCGAGCAAGCTGCTGCTCGCCGATCTCTGGGAGATGTTTCCCGAGCACGAAAACCTGTTGCCCGCGTTTCGCGCGCTGTCGGGACAAAACGTCGACGACTACCTCGCCAAGTCGGCGTTCGGGCGCGAGGGCGAGGGCGTACGCGCCGCCTGGTCGCCGCCCAACGGGCCGTTCGTTTACCAGAAGCGCGTCGCCACCGAGCGTTTCGAGGGCCGCCACGCCGTGCTGGGCGTGTGGGTGGTCGGCGATCAAGCGTGCGGCATGGGCGTGCGTGAAGACGCCGCCGCGATCACAGGCGGCAGCGCCTGTTTTGTACCACACCGCATCGAAGCGGGCGCATGAGGCGCACGCGCCACCTCGAATGGAGGCCGATATGAAGAAGCTGTTCGCTGCGTTGGCGATCGCAACCGCGCTGGGGCTCGGAACCGTCACCGCCAGCTGCGCGCCAGCCGCCACCGAGAACGCGCGCGCCGATGTCGGGGCCGAGCGGCGCGCAATCGAAGCGCTGGAGGAAAGCTGGGACACACTATGGGAAGCCGGCGACATGCAAGCGCTGGTGAACAACTATTACACCGACGACGCGGTGCTCGCGGCCACCAGTGAGCCTGAGTATGCGGGGCGCGCAGCGATCCTCGCCAATTATCGCGCGCTCAAGGCCGACACGAACCTCGCGCTCGATTATCGCCCGGGCGAGCTTTGGGTGGCCGCCAGCGGCGATCTGGCCGTGCGCACCGGCACATACGCCAACCGCTACACCGATCCCGCCACCGGCCAAGCGGCCAGCGACGCCGGCCGTTACGTGGTGGTGTACCGCAAGCAGGACGGGGCCTGGCGCGCGGCCATGGACATCGAAACCTCGCTGGCGCCATAAGCGCTAACGCCGGCGCAGCGCTTCTTTGGGGAGCGCTGCGCCGCTTGCGCGACCGGCGGGTGTGTTCAGCGGCGCGGCGCGCGCGTCCGCGTCACCATCGCGCCCCATGTCCCCCGCCCGCGCCCGCCGCAATCTCACCATCGCGTTTGGCGACCTCGGTTTCGCGCTCGCCGCCTTCGCCTGCGGGCTCTACGACGCGCCGATGTGGCTGACGGGGCTGGCGGCGGTCGGCATGCTGGCCTATTGGAGCGCGACGCGGCGCAGCATCCTCAACCGGCTGCGCGGCGCGGCGTTCGTGAGCCAGACCGGTCTCGCGATCGCCGTTCTGGTTCTGATTTTAGCGGGCGCTTACGGCTTGGGCCTGGGCGTCGGGGGACAATTTTGATGGCATCGCTCTATGCATTCGCCGCGCCTACCTTCGTTCGCATGCTGAAAAACCTCTCGGCCATGCTCGCCAAAGGCCAGGCGCATGCGAAAGCCAAAGGCTTCGACGAAAGCGTGCTGCTGAGCGACAGGCTGGCGCCCGACATGTTCACGCTGACACGGCAGGTGCAGATCGCCACCGATCACGCCAAGGGCGCGGTGGCGCGGCTGGCCGGGCATGTGCCGGAAGCGATCGAAGACAACGAAACCACGATCGAGCAATTGCGGGGGCGCATCGCCAGGGTGGTCGCCATCGTCGAGGGGTATAGCGAAGCGCAATTCGAGAGCGCCGCCGGCCGCGAAATCACCATC
>CAZNTI010000249.1:0-3862 GCA_964575885.1 uncultured Terricaulis sp. | reverse complement strand
TGAGCCAAGCATAGTCGTCGACGCGTACGCGTCCGAGTTGTTCGATGCGCTTGGGCTCGCGGCGGGCGACAGGGGGCGTGGGCATGCGTGGACTTTCCGTCGTTGCACAGGAAGGAAGAAGGGCGAGCGCTGCACTTGTGACCAGCACTTCACGACGATTCATGGGCTAATTCCCTAAGTGAGGCGCAGCAAGAGGGCGGTGGCGTCGTCGCTCTTCTTAAACCTTGGATGGCGATCGCCGCAAAGATCGGCGTTTTCTATCGCCCGCAGCTCGCGCGCGAGGTCGTGCAGGCCTTGTTCGAGCGCGGCGGCGACGAGATCCCCTGCGCCGTAGGCGTGATAGCGGTCGGTGAGGGCTGAGAAGCCGTCAGTCATCAGCAGCAGGTGGGCGGGGCGGGCGAGCGGCATGCGCCAGACCCTGGCATGCTGGGCGCAGCCCGGGTCGAGACCGAAGGTCCATCCGCCGCCGCCGCCGTTTTGGCGCGCCCGCTGTTCGCGCAACATCGCCAGCGTGTCGGCGCGCTGCAGCAAGGGCTTGTCCTTGTCGCGCTGTTGCGCCGCAAGCGCGCTTTCCTGATCGGCGCCGCCGTCATGGCCGCCGTGGATGAAGACCGCCCCTTGCGCGTCGCTGGCGAACACGCGGCAATCGCCGAGGTCGAGGCCCCTGACGCCATCGGCGGCGTCCACCAGCATCAGCAGCGAGGCGATCGGCGATTGCCAGCGCTCATAGGGCTGGTCGCGAACGACATGGCGAAAGGCGGCGCCGGCGGCAGCGCTTGCGCCGGCCACCAACAGCCGCGGATCGCCGTCCTTCACGCCTTCGGCTTGATGAAAATGACGACTGGCGATGTTTGCGATCCACGCCGCATCCGAGGCGGCGCCGGTGAGCGGGGTGTCGTGCAAGTCAGTTGCGCCGTCGATGATCCAGGCGCGGTCGCCGCGAACGCCGAACGCGTCATCGTTTTGCTTGCTGCGGTCACCCGCCAGCGAAAGGCTGTCCACAAACGTAAGCATGCGCTTGGCCTCCGGGGGCGTCGCCCTCGGAAGGGGCGGTGGTCAGGCGGCGGGATACACCAAGGAGACGATTTCGGCCACGCAGGCAGGGCGCTCCTCGTTCTCAACTTCGACGGTGCATTCGTTGGTGATCTGAAGCGCTCCGGCGCGCTGGTCGCAGGCCAGCATCTTGACGCGCAGCCTGACCCGGCATCCCACCGGTACGGTATTGGTATAGCGGACTTTGTTGGAGCCGTAATTTATGCCGCGGCTGATCCCCTGGTATTGAATGATGTTCTTGGCGAGGAACGGGATAAGCGACAGCACCAGATAGCCATGCGCGATCGGGGCGCCCAATTCCTTGGTAGCGCGCTCAACGTCCACGTGAATCCACTGATGGTCGCCGGTGGCGTCCGCGAACCGGTTGACGCGATCCTGGGTGATTTCTAGCCAGTCCGATACGCCGAGTTCCGTGCCCACGAGGCTCGGGATGTCGGCTGCCGCCACTTCGCGCATTGCAGGTCTCCTCAGCGGCCATCGGTAACCGCAACACCGCTTGCATGTCGAGCGGCGAAGCGGTGCGGCGGCCGCGGAGAGCGACGACCGCCGCACCGGGGCCCTACAGCCTGCGCGCGAGCGCGACCATGACTGCATGGCTTTCGTAGTCGGTGTCGTAGGTGAAGCCGTCGGCGTCATCGAGCTTGGGCTCGGCGACGCCGAAATAGCGGTATTCCAGACCCGCCAGCCAATCCTCGCCGATGGGAGCGCGGGCGCCGGCCATGGCCTGGTAGGCGAACCCCCAGCCGGAATCGTCAACCAGCGTGCGCTCGGGCTGTCCGAGATCGGCGACCACGAAGCCTTCGTGCGACACCCGAGCGGCGCCTACGCCGAACCCGACGTAAGGACGCACTCGCCACGCGACCGGCGCGTCCCAATAGCCGTTGGCCATCAGCGCCATCGATGCAGCTTGGCCTTCGCCGCCTTGGCCGGGCATCGTGAAGGCCTGTTGATTGGCGCGATACGACAATTCCGCCTCCACGCGGAAGTCGCTGCCGATCCTGCGCCCGACCGCGGCGGAGACCACGTAGCCATTGTCGAAGCTGGCGAAGCGGTCGCGTTCGGGATTGCCGGGGTACTCAAGTTCGGCGTCGCCGAGATTGATGGCGCCAGCAGAAACGGAGACGTACGCGTCTTGTGCGGCGGCGGGGCTGACGATCGTCAGCGCCAAGGCAGTCGACGCCATCAGGATTTTGGCGAAGCAAAACTTCATTGGTTCGGTTCCTTCATGTCCGTTGTCGCCCGCAGCGGGGCGGTGCGCCTGGACATGACGCGGCGCGTTGCGGCCGGCTCGCCGCGCGCCTGTCAGCTGTCGCCGATTTCTTGAATCGGCGTCGGATTCGAGGAAATGACGGGAGGCGCGGCGCGAGCGCCGCCTCGGTAGGCGCTCGGGGTTACGCCAAACCGCTGTCGGAAAGCGCGGTTGAAGGGGCCGAGCGAAGCAAAGCCGCAGTCGTAGGCGATGGTGGTGATCGGGACTCGGCCCTGGGCTGTATCCGCCAGGCGCGCCGCAGCCTCGGCCAAACGATGCTCGGCAAGGAAAGCGGCGAAGTTGCGTGCGCCACGACGCTCCAGAATGAGGCGACGCAGGCGATATTCCGGCACGCGTGCGCGCTCCGCCAGGCGCGTGACGGTAAGTCCCGGTTCGCGCCAAATTTTGTCGACGGCCATAAGATGGTCCAGCCGGGCCAGCCCCTCGGCGTCTGGGTCAGCCGCCGGCGCGCCCGCCAAGGCGCGCGGCGGGCGCGGCGGCCATAACTCCCGCTCGACCTTGAACAGCGATCGCCCGGCCAAGGTGATCAGCGCGATGTCGAACAGTGGCGTGAGACGCGCCAGCACGTCGGCCATCAGCGGCGCAGCCGCGCCCAACAGGGGGCGCGCCAGCGTCAGCAGGGCCAGCCCCCCGGCCAGGGCGATAACGAGGGCGCGCGCACGGGCGCGCGCTTCCATCAAGTCGCCCGGGGCCCCGCGCCATAGCCGCCAGAGCGCGTGCGCTATGATCGCCGCAGCCAAACCGCGTCCGAGTGCGGGACCGAGGTTGTCCATTGGAGGGCCCAGGAAACGCGCCAAGAACGACAACTCAACCGCACCCAGCAGCGCCCAATGCCAAGCCTGGGGCGTGAAATCGTCTTCGAAAAGCGTCCGGGAAAGCCGCCAAAACCAGAACGGCCCGCTGGCCGCAATCACCTGCAGCAAAACTATCCACAGCAGACGAAGCTCGATCGCCTGGGCGACCCGGAGCGCAGCCAGCGCCGCTAACGCCGTGAACAGCCCCACCCCTGCCCACCCGGCGGGGTTGGCGTCTCGATCGCGCCAAAACGGACCCACAACGGTGAGCGCAACGCCAATCAGCGCCCCGTGGAGGACCAGATCAAGGTCGTTCATGCGATCTCCCGGCTCCGCCGCGTGGGCGTGGGCCCCGACAGCGTGCGTCTGGCGAACGCCGCGATTGCCCCGGCGCTTCGAACTACGCTAAGCGCCTTTCCCATGTCCCCGAAACCTCTGGATCCGCTTGCGCCGGGCACGCTGGCCCTTGCCGAAGAATTTGGTCTCTCCGCCGCGGAGTATGACCAGGTGCTGGCCAAGCTCGGCCGCACGCCGAACGTAACCGAGCTCGGCGTGTTCTCGGTAATGTGGAGCGAGCACTGCTCCTACAAATCGAGCCGCGTGCATCTGGCGAAGTTCCCCACCAAGGCGGCGCACGTGATTTATGGACCGGGCGAGAACGCCGGGGCCATCGATATCGGCGGCGGGCTTGCGGCCATCTTTAAGATGGAGAGCCACAACCATCCAAGCTTCATCGAACCTTTCC
>CAZNTI010000248.1:0-3865 GCA_964575885.1 uncultured Terricaulis sp. | reverse complement strand
CCCGGGGTGGATGGCCTGCGCACCGGTCTGGCGGGCGGCGTCGACGATCTTGTCGATCACCAGGTAGGAGTCTGCGGCCGGCGCCGGGCCGATAAACACGCTCTCGTCGGCCATCTCGACCGCCAGGCTGTCGCGATCGGCCTCCGAGAACACCACCGCGGACTTTATACCCATCCGCCGGGCGGTGCGGATAATGCGAACCGCGACTTCGCCCCGGTTGGCGATCAGAATCTTTTCGAACATGGATGGGGTGTTAGCGGGGAAGCCGCGGCTTGGGCAACCGATCAATCGCTTGCCGGGGACGGGGCGCGAGCGCATCCTGCGCCCTGGGGAGGGGGGCATGGCGGGACCACACCGCTACGCGGCGTTCATTTCATACTCCAGCCAGGACACAGGCTTCGCCCGCGCTCTGCACCGGGCGCTGGAAGCCTATCGCATTCCCGCGGCGTTGGGATCGTTCGACTTCACCACCGCTGGGCGCCGCAACCGGCTCTATCCGATCTTTCGCGACCGCGACGAGTTGCCCGCCGGCGAACTTGGCGCAGCACTGGAAGCCGCCCTCGCAGGCTCCGCCGCGCTGATTGTCGTGTGTTCGCCCGCGGCGGCTGCGAGCACGTGGGTGAGCAAGGAGATTGTCTACTTCAACGGGCTCGATCGGCCCAAGAAGTGCTTTGCGATCGTGGCCCCAACGGCGCCGCTCTCATTGGACGTGCATGCCCTCATGCCTGCGCCTCTCAAGGCGAGCGACCCGGTCGCGGCGGATGCACGCAGAACCAAAGACGGCCCGTATCGCGCCAGAATGAAGATTGTCGCGGGCATGGCCAACCTGACGCTGGGCCAGCTGGTCGACCGCGACCGGCGCCGCAGGCGCGAGCAAATCGCCGCCGCAGCACTCGCCGCCATCGGCCTGCTCGCTACAGCGGCGGTCTGGAATGCATCGGTCACGATGCGCCGAGAACGCACCCAGTTCACCGCGCGCGCACAGCAGCTCATCAGCGCCGGCGCGCCTCTCGATGCGCAAGCCTATGCGATCGCCGGCGTTGCACCCGCCGGCAGCGCACTCGGGGCTGAGGACGCCGCCGCCGCCGAGACGCTGCGCAGGGTGGGCGAGATCCGGGATTTCGGGCGCAGTGGCATCCTTTCAACGCCGGACGCCGGGACATTCTTTGTACGTGAGCGCGTCGACCGCAACACCAGCCGCGGCTATGTCCTGCGCTTCGGCGCGCAAACGTCCCGAACGCCTCTCGCGGGCGATTTCAGCCGCACCTTGAGCATCGCCATGACCCACGACGGCGCCGCTTTGCTAGCCAGCACCCACGTCGCCGACGACGACCCGAATGGCGATCGCCTGCAACGCATCGACCTGCGAACCGGCGCGACCGCCGATCTCGGCAGCTACGATGCGCATCGCGGCTTCACGTTCTCGCGCAACGGCGCTGCGGTCGCCATGACATTCGTCGACGGGCAGTCGGTGCACATCGACATTGCGGGCGGCCGGCGCACCGCGCTGGGCGGCGGACACGGGGAGAACGGCGCCCAGTTCGTAATGTCAGACGCCGGCGACGTCGTTGCAACCATCGCCTCGGCGGGAAACGCACGCCGCGCCACGCTCACTGATTTCAGACGCAACCGCACCACCGACCTCGGCCCCATTGCGCAGTATCTGCCACTGCAAATGTCGCGCGACGGAAACGTCCTCGCCCTTCGCGACGTCCAGAACACCGTGCGCGTGGTGAACCTGGATACGGGCGTGGAGCGTCGCTTCCCGCCCGCCACCGAAGCCGCGCTCTCGCCTGACGGGCGCACCATCATCCTGGAAGGGGCCGACCGGCGCAGCACCGAATACGATCTTGAGACTGGCGAAAGCCGCGTGCTCGGCGAAGCCGGACGAATCCTGTTTGCGGGCGAGGCGCGCCTGGCGGCGCTCTACGTTGAGGACGGCGCCCAGCGCGGGGCGCTTCGCGACCTCGCCAGCGGCGAAACCATCGACCTCGGCGTCATCATTCCCGCGCGCCGCTCAAGCATGCTCACCATAGCCGGGAACGGCGCTGGCGTGCTTGCGATGACATCGCCCGATCCGCGGGGGCGCGACGGCCCGTGGCGGCTCGTCTACCATGACTTCAACACCCGCAGCCGCGTCGATCTCGGCGAGGTCGGCGAAGGCCCCTTTGGCCCACCGATCCACACCCTCGCCGCCAACGGGTCCGCGCTGGTGATCGAGCTTCAGCAGAACCATGTGTTGTTTGAGCTGGCCCAGGGCGGGCGGCGAACCAACCTAGGCGATTTGTTCGAGTACAAGCTCGCTGCCGATGGCAACGTTCTTGCGACCTGGCGGACCGATGGGCGCGGCCTCGTGTACGACCTTGCACGCGGGCGCGTGATCGATCTTGGCGACTTGGGCCTGCGCGACGATTGGAGCAACGGCCAGCTGACCTCGCGCGGCGCCTTA
The DNA here is from genome assembly GCA_964575885.1 of uncultured Terricaulis sp. Taxonomy (GTDB): domain Bacteria; phylum Pseudomonadota; class Alphaproteobacteria; order Caulobacterales; family Aquidulcibacteraceae; genus Vitreimonas. Next base: position 1,416 of record CAZNTI010000248.1, on the reverse strand, counting down.
GCCATGGCTGGAGGCGACGCCGTCATTATCGCCGAAGACCCGCGCTGGAGCGTCGTGGTTCTCAATCTTGCGCATCGGATCATGCCTGAAGACGGTGACGCGCGATCCCTGGCGCGCGCGTTCTGCGCCGCCAACGCCGATCGGCTGCCGCCATTTTCAGCCGAGGCCCGCGAGGCCGAGCGGGCGTTGCGCGGGCGGCCCTGGAATCCCTGCGACTGGCGGGGGCTGCTCGCCATAGTTCCGCCGACGGGCGGCAACGAAGGCTGGTTCGAGGGCCCCAAACAAGCGTGGCGCGCATTCGCGGTGCGTTGGTTGCAAGCGCGCGACTATCGCTGCGCTGAGCGCATGTCCGCTGGCTCGGACGATGCCTCGCGCGCGGAAGCTTGCGCCCGCGCGGAAGAACGACAACGTCGCCGACAGCGCGCCGCTCAATAGTCGAACATGCGCTCGTCACGCTCAGCGCGCCGCTTGGCCTGCGCCAGGATGTGGGCCGTCACGCCCTCTCGATCTAGCCCATCGGCTGCGCCGGATGGATCGAGATTGTGCTCTTCGATCAGGGCTTGCAGCGCGTCCTCGTCGAGCCCCGCCAAGACCTCGACTAACGCCGCCTCACCCTCGCGTTTGTAGAAGCCGGCCGGATTGAGCGCCTGCGGGGATTCCATATCCGGAACAGGCGCCGGCGCCGCCACCATCGCCGCTGCTGCGGCGATGTCGGCCACGCTATCCTCGAATTCCGTCTCGGTCGCCTCGCGGCGCGACGCATGCGTACGCAGAACCGCGTCCAGACGGTCGGCGAACTCGGGATTGCGCTTCGCCTCGCGGCGAATTTCGTCAAAGAGCCGATCGAGCGTCTTGTTGAGGCTCATAGAGCAGGCGCAAGCTCCAGCTTGGCTTGAAATTCTTCGCCCAACCTCTTCACGATCGGGGCCATCGCACCATACTTCTGCTCGAACGTGCGCGGCGTCTCCGACCACTCGGCGGCCTTGGCGATGTCGACGTGCTGGGGAATGCGCACGTCAAACATCGCGTCGCCAAGATTGTCCTTCAGCAATTGCGCTTCCGAGCGGTGGAGCGAAAAGCCCTCTTCATACTTGGTGGCGAGAACCATCAACTTAGACGGCCCGCCGCGGCGCTCATTGATGAGGCGCAAGGCGCGTTTGCGGAACGTGATCAAGCCAAGGCGCGACACATAATCGGGGATCGACGGCACCAGGATCGCGTCGCCGGCGATCAGCGCCGCTTCCGCGAACAGCGAGATGCCGGGCGGGCAATCGATGAGAATATAGTCGTACTCGTTTACGACGGTCTTGATGCCGTTCGCGAAGCGCTCGAAAATCCATTTCTGTATCATGTCGATCTGAAAGCCGCGCTTGACGAAGTTCTCGATCATGTCGCGCTCGACGATGCGTAACTCGG
>CAZNTI010000247.1:0-3903 GCA_964575885.1 uncultured Terricaulis sp. | reverse complement strand
GGCCGGCAAAGACGTTCGCCCAGAGCCGCACGGCGTGGCTCAGCGGCCTCGAGAAGAACGAAACGATCTCGATCGGCGTGACAATCAGATAGAGCGGCAGCGGCACGCCCGAGGGCACGAACAGCCGCAGGAATTTCAGCCCGTTCTTGGCGAAGCCCACCACGATCACGGTGAAGAACACCAGCAGCGCCATCGCCGCGGTGACGACGATTTGGCTGGTCGGCGTGAAGAAGTAGGGGAACATGCCCAGCATGTTCGCCATGAAGATGAACAGGAAGAGCGTGAACACGAACGGGAAGAATTTCTTCACGCCCTCGTCGCCGGCAGTGTCTCTCACCATGCCGTGGATGAAATCGTGCGCGGTCTCGGCGGCGACCTGGGCGCGGCCCGGCACCAAAGCCGCCGGCTTCATCGCCCAGCTGAAAAAGGCCCATGTGGCCGCTACGCCGGCCACCATCATGACGCTCGCATTGGTGAAGCTGGCGTCGAAGCCGGCGATTTCGAGCGGCGCGATCGGCTCGATTTGAAACTGGTGGATCGGATCGTTCGACACGGGCGCCCGCTTACTCCCCGTCGCCATCCGGGATGGACGGCGTGTTCGGATCGACCGGATGGCTGCGGGAATAGGCCTGCGCCACGCGCACGATATTCACCACGCCCGCCGCGAAACCCAGCCCAAGGCCGATTACCAGCCCCCAAGATTGGGTAGGCAGGAAGTAATCGACGCCGTAGCCGAGCAACGCGCCGACGAGGATCGCCGCGCCGAACTCGCCGCCAAACCGGAGCGCCAGCGAAGCCGGGCTCTGTTGCGGTGGGGAGTTCGAGGCGCCCTCGCCACGCGCGGCGGCAACGCGCCGGCGCAGGTCGGAGAGGGCGTCCTCAGGCGATTTCTGGTCGGCCATTGAACGGTCACGCGCTCCCGGGAGGACCGACCCGTTCGGACCCCCCGTTAGTGCGCGCGGAGTACTAGAGGCGCCCCCTGGCGGCGTCAAGGAAACGACATGCGACATTTGGGTTGGGCGGTGACGGGGTCGGGGGAGGTTGGTAGCGCCACCGGCGGAGCACCCGCTCGGTCGACGTTTTCACTTCCAATCCCAGCGCGGCGCGCGCACGCGTCGAGCCGATCTGATCGAGGCCGATATCCGCGCGCGCCTACGCCGCCGACCGCGCGCACCGCATCGGGATGGTCTAGGCCGCTGTTCGATCAAAACCGCCCGCTGAGCTCCACGATAAGCCATGGCGCGCTGGCGAAATGGCGCTGGCGCACGTCGCGGCGGTCCAGCGGGCCGGTGCGGTCGGGCGCGTAGAAGCGACGCTCGCGCTCGATGTCGCCACCGGTGAGGTTGGCGGCCCATAGCGTGAGCTTCATGTCGTTGGGCAGCGCTGTGGTCTCGACGAACAGATCGATCCAGGGCCCTTCCTCGCTGGTGTCGATCTCGTTGTAGCGATAGCCCTGCACCTCGCCCTGTTTGTAGGCGGTGACGCCCCAGGCGAGGTCGCGGGCGGGCAGGTCCTGGCGGAACTCGATCTCCACCTCCGATTCGGCCTGGTAGGAGATGATGCGCGGGCTCCCCGTGACCGGGTCGTTCACCTCGGTGTCCCAGAGATTGCCTTCCACGGTGATCCGCCCGCCAGCCACGAACGGGACCGGTGAGGAGAAGTTCACCTCCAGGCTGGTGGCCGTGCCGTCGCCGATGTTTCCGGGCGCATCGAAGACGATGTCTGGATCAGGGGGATTGGGCACGGTGATCTTCACCAGGTCGGCCACATCGCTGATCTCGTGGCGGGTAAGCGTGAGGCCAAGCGCGGCACCCCCGGGAAAGCGCAGATCGGCGCCGAGTTCGGCGCGCCAGGCCGTTTGCGGCGCAAGCTCGGGATTGCCCCCGGCAATGAGATCGTCGGCGACCGAGGTTGCCGAGACGAAATCGCCGAAGTCGAGTTGGCCAACGTCGCGATAGACGCGAAAGCGCAGCTGATTGTTGCCCGCGAAGGTCCGGGTGATCTGTATCGACGGCTTCCAGAACGAAAGCTCGACCACCGAATTGGCGTCGCCAGTAAAGGTGAGGGTGGAGGTCTCCCACGCTAGGCGAGTCTCGACCGACCAGGCGTCGGCTGGGCGCCAATTGTGCGAGCCGAAGAATTCAGCGCGCTCTTCCTCGACCAGCACGTTGGAGTTCGGGATCGGAATGCCGACGCCGTCCTCGGCGTAGACGAGCGTCTGGTCGAGGGTGTTGAAGGCGCCCTCGGCCCCGAACTCGATGCGGTGGTGGGCGTTAAGCGGGCGCGCAAGCGTGGCGCGCAGGATGGTCTCGCCGCTTTCCTGCTCGACCTCCTGCACGTAGGCGGAGATGCCGCCGCCGGCGATCTCGCCGTCTTCGCTGCTTTCATAGCTTTCGCGATTGACGAGTCCGATGAGGCCCAACGACCAGGGGCCGAAATCGCGATCGTAATTGAGGCCTACCTCGTAACCAAGTTCGCGCTCCTCGAACACGGTGAGGAAGTCGACATCTGGTTCGCTCACGAAATCGAACAGGTAGTCGCTGTCGGCGTGGAAGCGAAACCACTCCACCTGGCTTGTCGCGCTCAAGCGCCCGCCGGCCAGCGGAAACGCGATGTTGCCGTTCAGCGCAGCCTCGCGAAAGTCGCGTGGCGAGGGGGTGTTGACCACGCCGGTCAATTCGCCGTCAGCGTCGCGCAACTCGCGCCAGCCCGGCAGGTCGCGGTACTGGCTGAAAATCGACGCCCCTAGGCCGTATTCGACGTTGCCGTTGCGGCCGCTGTAGGAAATCTCGCTGCGCGGCGCCGGCACGTCGCGCGAGGTGATCTCGAAGCTCGCCTCCCACACGCCGCTGCCAGCGGTCGGCGTGCGCACGATGTTGAGCAGCACGGACTGGCCGGAGGCGTCGCCGGCGACATCGGCGCCGCGCAGCAATTCCACGCGCACTACTTGGTCGGCGGGGATGCGCGAGAGAATGCCGTCGAGCGACTGGCTTTTGCTGCTGGGCCGTACGCCGTCGATCAGCAGATTGCCGACCGCGCCGGAAAAGCCGCGCCGGTCCTCGCCGCCGTCGAGCGAGAAGCCGGGCGTCTGGCGCACCATGTCGAGCGCGGTGCGGGGATTGAACTGTGCGAAGAAGGCGGCGTCGTAGGAAACACGCCCGCTTGGCGCGGAGCTCGGTGCAGTCGGCGCAGGCGGATTCGCTTCCTCCGCGTACGCCACGCCGGTCAGCGCCAGCGCCGACGCCATCAAACGCCCAAACATCGTCCCTCCCGACCGCCGTTCCCCCGGCGCGTGTCACTTGCGTCCCGCTACATTGCAGGATGATTGCAGGGACCTGCTTGGAGGCGCCCGGGAGGGCGGAATCTGGGCGGAGGTTCGGCTTTGCGACGAAGCGGCGCTCGAGCGCGACCGGAAACGAAAACGCCGCCAGGCTTGGGGGCCTGGCGGCGTTCGGTCTAAAGGGGTTGGTGGCGAGCTTACTTCTTCTTGCCCGCCGGCTTCTTCGCGGCGGTCTTTTTGCCCGCAGCCTTGGTCGTGGTCTTTTTCTTTGCAGCCATAGTTCAGCACCTCCCCAGTCCATTGGGATGCACTCAGCTTCTGCTTCGATTCGTAAAAATGTAAATTGACTTTGCGCGCCCTACATGCCGCCGACCGTCAATCCGCTGATGTACAGTGTCGGCTGGCCCACACCGACAGGCACGCTTTGGCCTGCTTTGCCGCAAGTGCCCACGCCTTCGTCGAGCTTGAGATCGTTGCCGACCATCTTCACGCGCGTGAGCGCTGAAGGGCCGTCGCCGATCAACGTCGCGCCCTTGATCGGGGCTTTGATTTTTCCATTCTCGACGAGATAGGCCTCGGTGCATTGGAACACGAACTTGCCGGAGGTGATGTCGACCTGGCCG
>CAZNTI010000246.1:0-3904 GCA_964575885.1 uncultured Terricaulis sp. | reverse complement strand
GACCACTTCGTTCGACCGGCGGTTCGCCTGGTCGACGATCTGCGTGGCCTTCGTGCGCGCCTCGCGCACGATCTCGAGCGCCTGCGCCTTCGCGTCCTCGAGGTCCTTCTGACCGCGATCCGCGGCCGCGAGGCCCTCGGCGATCTTCTTCTGGCGCTCTTCGATCGCACCGATGATGTGCGGCCAGCCGAACTTGCCGACCAGGATGGCGACGGCCAGGAACGCGAGTCCCTGGACGAACAGAGTGATGTTGATGTTCATCGACTGATCCTGTCGAGGCGAGGCTGGCGCGCGAGGAGGCAAGGTCGCGCCCGATCGGCTTCTCCAGCACGATACGCGAACCGGGCGTTGCGATACCCGCTTCCGCCAACCGCTGCGCGATGGGAACGAACAGGCCAGGCGCGGTGGACAGGTAGAAGATGCGAACGTTTTCCTGGCCGTCGTTCAATGCCTGCCGAAGCGGCGTCCAGGCGTCGCCTGAAGCCAACGCATCGAGCTGCACGTACTCGATGCGGTTCAAAAAGTCGTCGCACTTGGCCCCCTCGATGCAGGCGCCCGGCGCAAAGCGGCCGTGACTTTCGCGCACCATGGCCCGAAACCCGGCATTGTCGACATCGGTGCGGGCGACGCCGACAATGCGAGATTGCGCGGGGATCTGGCCGTCGAGATGACGGTGCAGCAGCGCCGGAAACAGCTTGCGCTGCGCGAGGTCGCCGGTGGCGCCGAAGACGACCAGATCGAACGGCGGGACGGGAATGAATTCAGCCATGTCACATCCAAACTAAAGCAGCGGGCCTTCAAATGCGACCCGGGGGAGATCGGCTCCCCATGGCAGTCGTGGACATGGGAAAGGTGTGTCCGCGTCGCCAGGTTTGCGGCGGGCCCCGTGAACAAGGAGGCTCGACCCGCATAAATTTGCCAAGCTTCGCAGGCAACGCCTATCGTGTTGGCGTACTTGCCGTTAATTCGGTCGTAGCAGCAGCAGCCCGGGGCCGGCTCAAAGGAAGCGACGCATGCAGAAAGCGCTGGACGCTTCCCCGGTTCTGTCGATCTCACCGGTGATTCCTGTGGTTGTCATCGAAGACGCAGCAACGGCGGCGCCCCTAGCCAAGGCGTTGCTCGCGGGCGGCGTCCGCACCATCGAAGTGACGCTGCGCACACCGGCGGCGCTCGATGCCATCCGCGCGATTGCCCAATCGGTCCCGGAAATGACAGTCGGCGCAGGCACTGTGCTCACGACCGATGATCTGGACGCCGCCATCGCGGCAGGTGCGCGCTACGCATTGTCGCCCGGCGCGACCCCAAAGCTGATGCGCGCCGCGCGTAAGGGGCCAATCCCGTTTATCCCAGGTGTCGCTACTGCGAGCGAGATCATGCGCGCTCAAGCGCTTGGCTATCGCTGCTTCAAATTCTTCCCTGCTGAGCAAATTGGCGGCGCCGAAGCGCTCAAAGCGCTCTCCGGGCCGCTACCGGACGCCCGCTTCTGCCCAACCGGCGGGATCACGCTGGCCCAGGCCGCAACCTATCTAAAGCTCGCCAACGTGGCGTGCGTGGGCGGTTCTTGGGTGGCCCCGGCCGACAAAATCAAAGCCGCCGATTGGGACGCGATCAGCGCGCTCGCCGTGCAGGCAGCCGCGCTCAAAGCCTAGTCGACCAGCGTTTGGCCGCGCAGCGCCCGCCCAAGCAAACGGAAAAACAGCTGCCGCTCGGGATCCTCGTGCGCCTTCCACTCCGGATGCCATTGCACCGCCAGCACCGGCGCGCCGTTCACCTCCACCGACACCGCCTCCACCACGCCATCGGGCGCGCGCGCTTCGACCGCGAGGCCGCGCCCTAGCCGGTCGGCCCCCTGGTAGTGCACGCTGATGACATCGAGCGTTTCCTTGCCGTAGGCGCGGGCAAGCACTCCGCCGGGCGTCAAGTTCACCGGATGTGCGTGATCGAACATACGCGCTAGTTCGTGGCGCTCGGGCGCGTGATGCGGCAGCAGATCGGGGTTCCAGGCCATGTCGCGCCGCAAGGTGCCGCCGAAGGCGACGTTGAGCTCCTGAAATCCACGGCAGATGCCGAAAACCGGCTTGCCCAGTTCCAGCATGGCCTCGATCAGGCGCGCGGTCATTTCGTCGCGGTCAGGATCGAACGGGCCCGGCGCATCGTCCGCGATTTCGCCGTAGCGGGCCGGATCGAGATTGGACGGCGTGCCGGTGAGCAGCAGGCCGTCGAGGCGCTGCGCCACTTCGCGCGCCGCCATCAGCGCCGGCAGCGCCGGGATCAGTAACGCGGCGGCGTCAGCATAGGCAAGCGCTGCGTGGAGGTAGCGCGTCATCACCGCCTGCGCGCCCATGCCGTCGATCTGGCGGTTGCAGCAGGTGAGACCGAGAACGGGGCGTTTCGTGTCCATGCGGCGCTTAGGGCCGCTCGTTCTTTTCGGCGTCCAGGAAGCGGACGATATTGTTTTCGTTGTCGAGGAGCGCGACTTTGGCCGCAATGGGCCCCTCGGCCAGTTCGAAGCCCATGACGATCACCTGCTCGCCCGTCTTGATTAGGTGCGCGGCCGCGCCATTGATGCTCATCATGCGGCTGCCGCGCTTGCCGGCGATAATGTAGGTTTCGAGCCGCGCCCCGGTGTCGTTGGACACCACCAGCACCCGCTGGCCGACCCACAAGCCCACCGCGTCGACGATGTCCTCGTCGATCTCGATCGAGCCCACATAGGCCAGATTGGCGTCAGTCACCCGCCCATTATGCAGTTTGGCGTGCATGACCCAGCGCATTCCCATGGTCGGTTGACCTTCCCTGCCCGACCGCCGGGCCGCTTTTGCTGCGGCGCACATAGCAGGCCCGCACGGCCGCGCAAAGGCGGTTCTGCGCCTTGGCTCAAGGCCGATAGGTGATCGAAATCCCCTTCAGTTCCGTGTACTTCTCCAGGGCGTGCAGGGAGCGGTCGCGGCCGAAGCCGGATTGCTTGGCGCCGCCGAACGGCACGGTGATGTCGCAGGCGTCCCAGCCATTGATCCACACCAGGCCCGAGCGCAGCTTGCGCGCGACGCGATGGGCGCGGGAGATATTTCCGGTCCACATGCCGGAGGCGAGGCCATACACGGTGTCGTTGGCGATGCGCACCGCCTCGTCCTCGTCCTTGAAGGCGATAACGCCCAAAACCGGCCCAAACACCTCTTCGCGCGCGAGCTTATGCGTGTTCTCGACCCGATCGAACACGGTGGGTTCGATGTAGAATCCGCCGCTCTCGGCGCGGATACGGGCGCCGCCGCGAGCCAGAACCGCGCCTTCCTTCCGGGCGGTGTCAACATAGCCCAGCACCCGCGTCATCTGCGCTTCCGAGACAATCGCGCCCGCGACGCTTGCAGGGTCGAGCGGATCGCCCGGTATGTATTGACCCGCGCGCGCCACCACCTTCTCCACGAACGCGTCCTTGATCGACGCTTCCACCAGCAAGCGCGAAGCGGCGTTGCAGACCTCGCCCTGATTGAAGAAGATCCCCCAGGCTGCGGCGTCCGCGGCCTCATCCAGGTTCTCAGCGTCGGCAAAGACGATCTGCGGGCTCTTGCCGCCCAGTTCGAGTGCAACTCGTTTGAGGTTGCTCTCGCCGGCATAGATCATCAGCTTGCGGCCGACTTCGCCAGAGCCTGTGAAGGCGATGAGGTCCACATCCATGTGGCGCGCGAGCGCTTGGCCCGCGGTTTCGCCAAAACCGGGAACCACGTTAAGCACCCCAGGCGGCACACCGGCTTCAAGGGCGAGTTCGCCAAGCTTCAGCGCCGTCAGCGGCGATTGCTCCGCGGGTTTGAGAACAATGGAATTGCCGGTCGCCAGCGCCGGAGCCACTTTCCAGCACGCCATGTGCAGCGGGAAATTCCACGGCACGATTGCGCCAACGACGCCC
>CAZNTI010000245.1:0-3912 GCA_964575885.1 uncultured Terricaulis sp. | reverse complement strand
CACTTCGTCGATGATGTAGATCTTGTAGCGCGCCATCGAGGGCGCGTAGCGCACGCTCTCCAGGATTTCGCGGATGTCGTTGATGCCGGTGCGCGAAGCGGCGTCCATCTCGAAGACATCGGGATGGCGGCTCTCCATGATCGCCGGACAATGTTCGCCAGGGGGATCGAGCTCGACCGAAGGCCGGTCGATGTCGCCGCGCTTGTAATTGAGCGCCCGCGCCAACAGCCGCGCGGTGGTGGTTTTGCCCACGCCGCGTACCCCGGTCAGCATGGTGGCGTGCGGAATGCGCCCCAGCGCAAAGGAATTGGCGATGGTGCGCACCATCGCCTCCTGGCCGATCAGATCGGCGAAGGTGCGCGGGCGGTATTTGCGCGCCAGCACCAGGTAGCCTGCGCCGGAAGGCGCGTCGCCGAAGAGGCCGGGGGACGAGTCGCTCACCTTAACACTCTAGTGATCTTTGGCGGCCCGCGCGACCCGTTCGCGACGCCGATCCAGTGCTGAATGTTTACGCATATCTGCGATCCTGAACAGAAATACTCAAGGGCGGGACGCACGATGGATGAGGGGGAGCAGCAGCGGCGGCGCATCTTCGCGTCGATCCGGGGCTACCACCATATCGCCTGGCGCCGGCATGGCGCGACGCGCTACGCGACCGTGGCGTTGGTGCCTGCCGTGGTTTTCCTGATGGTGCCGGGCTGGTGGTGGGCCGCAGTTTCGGCGTGCCTGCTGACTTTGGCCGTGGTCGTCGACAATCGCCTCGAAGGCTGGATCAAGCGCATCCTGGCCCTGGAGGCCGAGCGCGGCGCTACCCTGGCGCAGGCGCAGCGCTACCGCGACCTGTCGATCTGGGGTGCGGCGCTGACGGTGGGGATCTATACAGCGCCGAACTTGGCTCTGGCGTTCGCGCCGGCGCCCGGGCCGGCCATCGGCTTCATGTTTTGCCTCACCGCCATGGTGCTGATGGCCAGCCAGCACGTGCTCACGCCGCATATGATCTGGCGCACGATTCCTTCGGTGGCGCTGGCGGCGGTGCTCTGCGCTGCAGCGCTGGCGCCGGGCTGGATCGGCCTGGGCCTGGGATGCCTGGCGCTGTTGACGGTCGCCAACGCCATCAAGACGACCCAGGCAGGCGCGTCGAACTTCGTCGACGTCGTAGATGCGCGCCTGGACGCCGAGAGCGCCGCTGAGACTCTGGAGCAGCGCGTTGCGGAGCGCACCGCCGAACTGGCGGAAGCCAAGCAGGCGGCGGAGCAGGCGAGCAAGGCGAAGTCGGTGTTCCTGGCCAATATGAGCCACGAATTGCGCACGCCGCTGAACGCCGTCATCGGCTATGCCGAAATTGTCGAGGAAGACATCGAGGCCGGCGACACCTCGATGTGCGCCACCGATCTTGCCCGCATCCGCGCAGCCGCAACCCACCTGTTGGGGCTAATCGAGGAAGTCCTGGATTTCTCCAAGATCGAGGCGGGCCGTTTCGAATTGCGACGGGGCGCAGTCAATGCGGCCGCGCTGGCGCGCGCCGCCGTCGACACGGTGGCCCCCATCGGGGCCCGCAACAAGACCTCCATCCACCTGGTGTCCGAGCCGGACCTGGGCGAAATCGAAGCCGATGAGCTGCGGCTGCGTCAGTGCCTGCTCAACCTGTTGTCGAACGCCGCCAAATTCACGCACCAGGGCCGGGTCACGCTCGAACTCAAGCGCGCCGCTTTCGCCGGCGTCGATGCGCTCGCCTTTGCGGTGCGCGACAATGGGCCAGGCATCAGCCAGGCAGACCTCTCACGACTGTTCCAGCCGTTCGTGCAAGTGGGCGAAAACAGCGCCGGCGCACAGGGCGGCGCCGGGCTTGGACTGGTGATCACGCGTCGCCTCGCACGCCTGATGGGCGGCGATGTCGTCGCCGAAAGCGCGCCGGGCGCCGGCTCGACGTTCACGCTCTATTTGCCGACGCGGGCCAGCGCCTGAGCCGTCAGGCGCGGGTGAACATCGCTTCCACGAAGCTGCGATAGAGCAGAATTTGCCGGGATAGCACACCTGGATCGTGCAGACTTTTGGAGAGAATGATGCCGCCGTCGGCGACCGACGACAGCATGTCTGCGACGTCCTCCAGATTGGCCTCGAAATTCGCCGGATAGCGCGCTGCGATGCGCCGCAGCCGTTCGCTGAAGCGCGTGCGCCAGATCATATGACCCTCGGTGGTCATGGCGCGCACCTCGTGGCTGAACAGATGATCCTGATAGACGTAGGAGGCCACCAGACAGCCGGGGTGCCCGTTGGGCAGGTCGCGCATGGTGTCCGCGAACAGCTTCAGGAAAATGAGAAAGCTGTGCAGCGGATCGTTGCTCAGCTCTTCGGCGCGCTTGAACAGCGCGTCGAACACGCGCCACTCCTGGTCGAGGTAACGTTGCAGCAGCGCCCTGGCGAGATCGTTCTTGTCCCGGAAGTGGTAGAAGAAGCCGGATTTGGTGATGCCCGCCGCCGCGATGATCTCGTCGATCGAGGTGGCCGCGAAGCCCTTCTGCAGCACCGAGTCTTGAGCGATATCCATGATCCGCTCGCGGGTTTGCTCGCCCTTGCTCAGAACCTTTACGTCCATCGCCGTCCAACCAAACCTAAAAACTGTACCGCGAGTACTGTACCGCCGGTGCGGTTCTCACGCCCCCGTTATTACGCCGGCGCGGGCGCAGGCGTCATGTGACCCACGCAACATACTCAATTGAAGCGGAAAATTAAAGAAACGCAGCCGCCATACCACGAGTGTTCTATCGCCGCTGCGGGCCTGCCGATAGCACTGAGGCGGTCGGGCGCAACGCCCGGCTTGAACGCCAGTTTGGCAGGAATGAGAGAATGCTGCGCGGCTTTGCGGTCTTGGTTTGCTTGGTGGTGTTCGTGCACGGCGCGTTGGCTGTGGCCGGACACGCGGCCCTCGCCTGAGCGCGTACGCCCCGAAGGAGATTTGTGATGTTGAAAGATCGCTATGGCAACGCGGTGTCCACACGCTCGGCGGCGGCGCTCGCCAAGTACGACGAGGCGCTAGAGTTGATCCGCCTCTATCGCGGCGACCCGGTCGCGGCCCTGGACGAGGCGCTCAGCGAAGACCCCGATTTCGGCGCCGCCTGGGCGGCGCGCGCGGGCCTGTTGGTCACGGCGACCGACAAGGCCTACGCTGAAGAAACGGACAAGAGCCTTCGCGCCGGCGCCGCGGCCAATCTGAGTGACCGCGAAGCGTCGCACCTTCGCGCTGCGCAAGCTTGGGCCGAAGGCCGTTACCATGACGGCACGGCGCGCTGGGCGCGCATCGCGCAAGAGAATCCGCGTGACGCGCTGGCGGTGCAATACGGCCATGTAGGCTGCTTCTTTCTCGGCCTGCAGGCGGAATTGCGCGACATTCCGCTGCAAGCGCTGCGGGCGTTCAAATCCGGAGAAGACGGCTACAGCGCGATCCAAGGCATGGCGGCGTTCGGCCTGGAGGAATGTGGCGACTACGCCCAGGCCGATGACATTGGCCGCGCGGCGGTGGCCGCTGATCCGCGCGATGGCTGGGCCGTGCATGCAGTGGCGCACGTCAACGAGATGCGCGGCGATCTCGATCGCGGCGTTGCGTGGCTCGCCGACAATGCCGAGCACTGGGCCCCCGAGAGCGGCTTTGCCTATCACAATTGGTGGCACCTCGCGCTGCTCTATCTGGACCGCGGCGATATCGGCGCAGTGCTTAAATTGTACGATGAGAAAGTGCGGCCAAATCCCGATTCACAAGTCTTGCTGGAGGGCGTTGACGCCTCCGCGCTGCTGTGGCGGCTGAAGCTCGAGGGCGTCGACGTCGGCGGCCGCTTCGCCAAGCTGGCGGCGGTTTGGGAGCGCGCCGCCGAAGACGCCTTCTACGCCTTTAACGACGTGCACGCGGTGATGGCC
>CAZNTI010000244.1:0-3918 GCA_964575885.1 uncultured Terricaulis sp. | reverse complement strand
TTTGGTGAGGATGGAGTGGCGGTCTGCTGGGAGGGACATGGCCTTGGCGCCGCCCTTCTTGGCCAGAACCATCGTAATCGCTGCGGTCAGGGTCGTCTTGCCGTGATCGACGTGGCCAATGGTGCCAATGTTGCAGTGCGGCTTCGTGCGCTCAAACTTTTCCTTGGCCATCGTAGGGTCCTGTCTCTCCGCCGATCCATAAGCTAATTGGCGCTTCGGCCGGGCCGGAGCGCGTGTAAGACGCGGGTCTTTAGCCCCAGGTTCTCAGACGTCAAGCCCTCCTATGAGCTTGGCGGCGCAAATGGCGCCCGCTAGTGTGATCCCCGCGTCGGTCGTCCGAGAGGACGAGAATAGGGAACGCGGTGCCGGGCAGGAAAGCCCCAAAGCCGCGGCTGTGCCCGCAACTGTAAGCGGCGAGCGCTTCGCCACACCGCCACTGCTCCGTCGTTTGGAGTGGGAAGGCAGGCGAAGCGCATTGACCCGCGAAGCCAGGAGACCTGCCGCCGCAGTCGCTCGTTCGTCGGCCGGGTCCAGCCGCATGAACCGGAAGTCTCCGCAGCAGCGACGCGGGCGGCCCCGCGCGCGAGCTTCGGCTCTCTCGCCCCGCTTGTCGCTGAACGACGCGCCGCGAGGGGACGAGGCGGGTCTGCTCAAGGGGACGCTTCCATGCGCCTGTTCATTCAAGCCGCTCTGTTGGCGGCAAGTTCACTCGCCGCCGCGCCCGCCCTCGCTCAAGAGGGCGAGACGGATATCATCGTCACCGCCACACGCAGCCCCGCCGCGCTCCAAACGCTTCCAGCGGACGCTACGCTGATCGATGTCGAGGCCGCACTCGTCCAGGGGGAGACCTCGCTGAGCGAGGCTCTGCAGGCCGTCGACGGGCTTGGCGTCGTCGCCAGCGGCGGGGCCGGTCAGCAAACCAGCCTGTTTGCCGGCGGCGCCAATTCCAACCACACTTTGGTGCTGTTTGACGGCATCCGGATCAACGACCCCTCCACCCCGGGCTCCTCATTCGATGCAGGCCAGGATCAGATCTTCGGCCTCGACCGCATTGAGGTGGTGGAGGGACCAATGAGTGCGGTGTTCGGCTCAGACGCGATCGGCGGGGTGGTGAACCTCATGCCGCGCCGCGGCGGCGAAGGCCCATTGAACGCCCAGCTTCAGTTTGGCGGCGGCGCGTATGGGACCCTGCGCGGCGCGGCCGGGATCGATGGGACGCTCGGCGCATTCCGCTACGCCGTCACCGCCGACGCCTACGCCACCGAAGGCTATGACCTGGTGCCGGAGCGGATGAGCACTCGCACCGGTGAAAAGGATGGCTTTGAATCCTCGTCGCTGACCGCCGCGTTCGACTTCGCCGCAACCGCTGCACTGAGCTTCGATCTCCTGGCGCGTTACCGGCAGGCCAGAGCGGATTTCGACCCCTTCCTGTTCGATGCATTCTTCAACGAGTTCCGCGCCGAGGACGATAACCTCGAAATCTCGCAGAACGACTTGGGCGTCGCCCGCCTCGGCGCCACCTGGGAAGTCACCGACGCCCTTTCCCTGCGCGCCACTTACGGGGCTATGTCCCAGAAGCGTGCGCAGTCCGACGACGGCGCGGTCACGGATCGATTTGAGGGCGAGCGCAGCTTCGCCGACCTCACGCTCACCTGGCGGCCGGCGGCGCTCGCGGGGCTGAGCGATGTCGCATTGATCGCCGGGGTCAGCGGCGAGCGCGAGGAAGTGGACATCGCTCAGGGCTTCGGATTTCCCCCGCCCAGCTTCTTCACCCGCGCCGAACAGGACCAGCGCGGCGGCTTTGTCACAGCCCAAGCGAGACTGCAGGCGCTGACCCTCACCGGCGCTGTGCGGATCGACGATTACAAGGGCTTCGGAACCAACACCACCTGGCGGCTCGGCGGATCGCTTGCGTTGAGCGAGCAGGCGCGGCTCTATGCCGCTTATGGCACCTCGTTCCGCGCGCCCACGCTTTACGAGCGCTTCGTTTCTTTCGGTAATCCGGAGCTTGATCCAGAACACGGCGAGAGCTGGGAGATCGGCGCAGATGCGCGGCTCAGCGCGTTCGGCAGCGACCACGGCGCCGAACTGGGGGTTCTATTCCGCCGTACCGAAATCGACGACCTGATCGATTTCGGACCATTCTTCACCTACGCCAATGTCGAGCGCGCGGAAATCGACACCGCCGAGGCGCGCGCGGCGCTGCGGCCGCTGCCCTGGCTGACGTTGCGCGCGAGCTACGTTTTCACCGATGCGCGCGATGTGCAGACCGATACCGCCTTGCTGCGTCGCCCCGAAAATGCGTGGCGGCTGTCTGCGGAGGCGACCCACGGCGGCTGGCGCGGCCAGGTCGAGTGGCGCAGCGTGGGCGAGCGGCGGGACTTCCTTTACGGCGATGACGGCTTTTCGCTCGGGCAGGGCCTGACGCCCGAATACGAACTCGCGCGCGCTTCGCTGAGCTACACGCTTGCCGACGGCGCCGAACTCTACCTTGCGGTCGAAAATGCTCTCGATGAGACGTACGAGCCGGTGAACGCGTTCGCAGGGGCGCCGCGCGGCGTCTTCGCGGGCGTGCGCCTGCGCAGCCAGCCGTGAGACGAAGCGTCAGCGGTGCGCCGTCACGGTGCGCCGCTGACGTTGCGGCCGGTCAGCGCAGGCCGGCGTGCAAATTGAGATCGCCGTCAACGATCTGACGGCGATCGCTGTCATAGCACACTGAGCGCAGCGCACCGTTCGGCTGGGCGTCCGGCGCCGCGCCCATTCTGAACCATTGCCGGCTGAGCGAGACCGCCCCCGCCATTTCAACGCCCGGCGGCGCCCATTGCGCGCCGACGCGCTCGCGCAGCTCGCGCGTGCGGGCCCATTCCGGCCAATCGTCGGCGATGTGAGTGAAGCTCACGCTCAAGTTTCCGCAAGGAAAGCGGCCCCATTCCATGGCGGTGATTTCCACCAGCCGCCGCTGCGAGGGCGCGCAAAACTCAGGTCGCCCGTCGCCGCCGTACGGCGTGCTGCGCAAATACTCGCCACCCATTTCGGTCTGGACGTATTCGACGATGCCGGCGCCCAAGTCCGGGCGGTCGCGCTGTGTCAGGAGCCCCATGTCGACAAATTCCTGCATGCGTTCGCGGCTGCGTGCGGAGGCAGTCTCCCCCCAATCACGAGTCATGAGATCGTAACGCACGATGTAGGTGTCGCGCCGCTGCTCGGGGTCCAGCCAGAGGCCCGGCCACGACAGGCAAAGCGGCGCCTCGGCCACCATCGCCTGCACCGCGGTCAACACCTCGGCCCGCGTCACCCCCTGCTCGACCGGCTCGATCGCCATGTCGGCGGCGCCCATGCGCACCTCGACCGGCATACGCAGGAACTGCTCGCGGTCCGGGGCGTTGATAATGCCCGCGCACGCCGATAGCGCCACGCCCGTCAAAGTCAGGGCGATGCCAGGGATGCTCAGCGACTGCGCCATGTGCCGTCTCCCCCTTGTCAAGGCCTCAGAGGCGGCAATCATGCATATGAGCTTCGCACTTGCAAACAGGAGATGGCCGCAGGCCAGGAGATTGGAGCGGGCGACGGGAATCGAACCCGTGTCACTAGTTTGGAAGACTAGAGCTCTACCATTGAGCTACGCCCGCACAGTCGGCGAAACTAGCCGAGGGTGATGATCCGCAGAAGGCCCCAGAAGAACAATCCCGAAGCGATAAGCAGGCACACCATTATCGGCGCTGCTAATGCGAGCCTCCCGATCTGATGCGCCAACGAGATTGGCTTATCCGGGGTCGATTCGCCCACGAGCCTGTTGACGGCCCACCAGCATAGCGCCGCAACCAACAACCAGAACCCGACTCCCAGCCAAGCCATGGGAAACCATTTTTGTCGGCCTGAGCCCGAGCCTAGTTTACCGAGCCGAAGCGGGCGGAGCCC
>CAZNTI010000243.1:0-3918 GCA_964575885.1 uncultured Terricaulis sp. | reverse complement strand
CCCCGAACAAGCGGGCCGAAACCATTCGGGTCCCGGCGGAAGGCGCGGTTTCTATGCGCGCCCATGGTCCGTGTCAACGACCTTTTCGCGTAAAAAACGCTTTTCGCAGTCGCTTCAAAAAAGCCTGCAAAATCAGCGTGATTTGCGCGGGCCAGGGCGTCGCGCTAGTGCGCGGCGCGCCCGTTTAGGGCCGCAACTTCATTAACCTATCGATTCGCCTGACAGGGTTCAAGCAAGATCGCACCACGACATCGTTGGTTGCGACCTCGGACGACCGCAAATGAGCGGCGTAGGCTGCATTTGCAAGGCCCGCTCACTGTGCGGCGATGTAAGCCTGCATGGCGGCTGCTTCGGCCTCGGCGGCGGCGATGCGATGCTTTACAAGGTCGCCGATAGAGACGATCCCGACCAATTCACCCTCGGCCAACACCGGCAGGTGCCGAATGCGGCGATCGGTCATGCGCCCCAGCCCCTCGTCGACGGTTTCGGTCGGGCGGGCGGTGACAACTTCCCGGCTCATGGCCGACCCCACCGGATCGGCCAGCGCCGCTGGGCCGCGGCGCGCCACCTCGCGCACGACGTCGCGCTCCGAAAGCACGCCGATCACGCCGCCTCTGGAGTCGAGCACCACCAAGGCGCCCACCTTTCGCTGTGTAAGCTCGCGCGCGGCCTCCTCGAGGCTCGCTTCGGCCAGCAAGGTATGAACAGCGGCGCCCTTTTCGCGCAAAACATGGGCGATCAGCATCGGCGAACTCCCAGGGTTCTCTCGCAACGGGGAGCATGCGCCGCGTTCCCCGGCCCTGCAAGGGCGAACCCCAAGCTTGCTGGGGACGGCGCGTGCACTCATGCTCCGGGCTGAAAGTGACCCCGATGGCCGCCTATAAAGACCGTGTCGAACAGGATCTCGATCGCTGGATAGCCGCCGGCCTGGTGGCCCCCGAGCATCGCGCGGCGATCCTGGCGACACTGCCACAGAGCCGCCGCCTGGACGCCGCCACCGCGCTGGCATGGGTGGGTGGCGCGCTCCTGGGGGTCGCGATCATCGCTTTTGTAGCCGCGAACTGGGAGGTGTTGCCGAAGCTCGTCCGCTTTGCCCTGCTCCTGCTCACGTTCCTCGGCCTGGCGGCGGCCGGCGCCTGGGCCGCCCACAGGGCGCGCGCGCTCACCGCCAACATCCTGGTGATGCTGGCGGCGCTGGTTTTCGCCGCCTCGATCGGATTGACCGGCCAGATATTCGACATCGCCGGCAATCCGGCGGCGGCGGCGCACGCAGCCGGAGCTGCAGCGCTGGCGCTGGGCATGGCTGGACGCTCGACCGGCGCCGCCATCGCCGGTTTGGTCTTCGTCGCGCTTGGCGATCTTGCCGACGGTCAATGGTTTTCAGGCATCGGCGCGGAGGCGCCGTGGTCGTTGTTCGCCGCTCCGCTTGGCGCATATCTGGCGTTGCGCTGGAGTTCGGCGCCGCTCGCGCACGCCGGCGCGCTTGGCGTCATCTATTGCTTTTCCTGGTTCGGCGCGCGCATGGAATCCGAAGCCGGGGTATTTGCATTTCTGGCCATGGTCATGGCCGGCATGGCTGCGGTCGCACGATGGCTGAGCGCGCAGGGCCGGCCGTTCGCGAGCGTTTTTTATGGCTGGTTTGCGGCCGCGGCGCTGCTGTTCCTGGCGATCGCTGGATACCTGCCGTGGTTCGGCGGCGAAGCCTCCGTCGCTGGGGCGGTGGCGCATCGCATCGTGTGGCTGGCCGCGTCAGGGGCCCTGGTGGCGCTGGGGCGGTTTGATCGCCACACGCTCGTCTCCACAATTGGCGCTCTCAGCTTGATCGTTGCAGTGTTTGCGCTTCTGGGCGACCTCGGTCTTGAGCTGTTGTCGGCGGCGGCTGTGTTCTTCGTGTGCGCCATCGCTGCACTGGCGGCAGGGCTCTTCTTGCGCCGCAAGGACGCGCGCCCATGAAACTTGCCGCAGCGCCCCGCATTCTGATGGTCGCATCAGCGTGCGCCATAGCGCTTGTCGCGCTGGTCATCAGCGAAGGCGCAGCGCGCGCCGGCGGACAGGAAGCGTTGCTGGCGATCGAAGCGGTGGATCCGCGCTCCTTATTGCAGGGCCATTACGTCCGCATCGACCTCACGCAGCGGTTCGCAGCAGGAGAGGCTTGCCCCGCCAACGACGGCGCGCGCTGGGTGGCGCTCCGACGCGAGGGACGCGGATATCGCATCGTCGGCAGCGCCAATTCACGCGAACAGGCGCAGCTCCTGGGACCGCTGCCTGTGCTTGGCCGTTTCGAGTGCATCGAAGGCGCGCCCGCCTGGGCGCGCCTCGACATCGGCATCGACCGCTTCCACATCAATCAGCGTGACGCGCAGCGCATCGAGCGCCTGCTGCGCGAGCAGCCCGACGCGGGCGCGCCACACGCCTTCGCGATTGTCTCGGTGGGGCGCGACGGCGTGGCCCGCCTCAAGGGGCTCGAAATAAACGGTGAGCGGCTCGAACTCGGCTGGCTTTAGTCGCGGCCTCAGCCCCAGGGGCGCAGTTGCGGGCGCTCCAATGCAACGTAGGCCAGCGCGCCCGCGACAAAGCCGCCCAAATGCGCTTCCCAGGCAATGGGAAAAACACCGGCTTCCGCAGCGACCCCCATCACCACGACATTGATGAACACCAACATCGCGAACGGCCCGCGCACACGCCGGTCCGCCAGCGCCTGCGACCAGCGCGCGCGTGCGGAGAGAAAATATGCACTCAGCATGCCGCAAACGCCCCCGGAGGCGCCCACGGCGGCGATATCGGAGTTCCAATTCAGCGCGAGATAAGCAACGCCGCCGCCGATGACGCTCGCGAAGAACACGCCCAGGAAGCGCCAGGCGCCAAGGCGCAGCGCCGGCCCGCGCGATGCGCCCAGCAGAAAGAAGGCATTGAGCGCCGCATGCCACCAACCGACGTGCAGGAACGCGTGCCCGACCAAAGGCGCCAACGCCTCCATCGGCCCGTGGAAAGCAAACTGGCCGACCCCATGATAGCGTTCGGGAATGATCGCCAAGGCGTATTCGGCGGCGATCTGATCGGTTCTGGAGGCAAGCACATACGCCACGTATGCCGCCGCGATCGCGCCCACCAGCAGCCAAACCACCAGCGGCGTGCGCGGACGATCAATGTCGGCGACGGCGCGCCCCTCCGAGTGTGCGGGGTCGCTCATGCCGGGCTCGTGCGCGCGTTACTTGCTGTCAAGCCGCTGATCCATTGCCTCGGCCGGCACCGTCTTGTCGCAGCACGGCCCCCCGACCGGCTTGGCCGGAACACCCGCCACTGTGCAGCGCTCGGGCACGTTCTCGAGCACCACCGATCCGGCTGCAATGCGGGCGTAGGCGCCGACTTCGATATTGCCGAGCACCTTGGCGCCTGCCCCGATCATGACGCCGCGGCGAATCTTGGGATGGCGATCGCCGGCTTCCTTGCCGGTGCCCCCGAGCGTCACCGAATGCAGCATCGAGACGTCGTCCTCGACGACTGCGGTTTCGCCGATAACGATGCCATGGGCGTGATCGATGAACACGCCGGCGCCGATGGTTGCGGCGGGATGGATGTCGACGGCAAACAGCTCCGACACGCGGCTCTGCAGGTGATAAGCCATCACCTCGCGCTCCCGACGCCACAACCAATGCGCCACGCGATAGGATTGCAGGCCGCCATAGCCCTTGAAGTAGAGGAAAGGCTGCAGATAGGTTCGGCAGGCAGGATCGCGATCGCGCACGGCGCGCATGTCGCGCGCGGCTGCGATCGCCAGTTCGGGATCGGCCGCGTAGGCCTCGCGCACCACTTCGCGCAGCAGCAGCGGGCTCATATCGGCGCCGCCGAGCTTCTGCGCCAAATGGTAGGCCAGCGCCTCTTCGATCCGCTCGTGATGCAAAATCGACGCGTGCAGAT
>CAZNTI010000242.1:0-3931 GCA_964575885.1 uncultured Terricaulis sp. | reverse complement strand
GCTCTAGTCGCGCCGATGCGGCGCCCGCTTGCCGAACGCGTGCCCTAGCTGCCAAGAGTGTGGTCACGAGTGCGGCGCTCGCCCGCGTACCGCCAGGGGACATGTGAGATCATATGAGGCTACTGCTCACGATCGCGGCGTTCGCCGGCATGGTCGCGCTGTGCGTGGTGCTGCTGCCGTTCGGCGGCGCCGGCGGGCTGGTTGGAGGCGCGCTGGGCTTCCTGGTTCGCCTCACCGGCCGGCGTCTGGATTGGAGCGAGCGGCTCGGCAACGCCTATGTCGGGGCGCTCATGGGGATGCCCGTCGGCCTGTTGATTGGCGGCGCCATCGCCATCGGCGTGCCCTACCTGGTCGAGGCGATACGCAGCCCCAACTGAGGCGCGCTGCGCTCAGGCGGCGGACCGCGACAACTCGATCAGCGCGCCGGCCAGCTCTTCCGGCGAAGGCTCAAGGGTGTCTCCTTGCGCGGTGTAGGCGCTGAAATCGTGATCGAACAGGCGTTCTCGATCCGGGAACCGCCGCGCCCGCAGGCGTTCGTTACTCTCTTCGAAAAGCGCTTGAAACGCTTCGGCGGCGGCGCGCGCCGGGCGCACGCCGGAACCGGCTTTGGAAACCTCGAGCGCGCTGGCGATGCGCGCCAGCAACGGCTCCGCTTCCGAGCGCTGCATCTGCGTCAGAAGCCGGTTGACCACAAACAACGTGCGCTGGGCGCCGCTGTTGAGCCCCGCATTCTCCCGATGGCCGAGAGGTTGCAAGGCGCTGACGTCGATGCCGTGCGCGCCGCCGATCCGAGCGATGAAATCTTCAACCACGTCGTCGCCGAACAAGCGGACGTCGACGGCGTCGATGCCGAATGTGGTTTCCCAGCGCGCGACCAGCGCATCGTGGTCGTAATAGAGCTGCGCCCAGGAGGCCACCAGCCGCCCTACCGCCGGCTCCCACAGCAATTGGCAAGGATCGGTGGCTGCGAGGATTGCGGTGTCCAATTCACCGTTGCGCAGCGCCGTGCTGACGAGGCTTACCGCCATCTCGTGTTGGGGACGCAGGTACACGATCACCGATACCGACTCTGCCAACGACAACAGCAAATTGCGCAATCGTCCCAGCTCTCCGGATAAAAACAGGCGGCTCTGGCAATACTCGGTCGACACCACCAACGTGTGGCAAGCGGGGCCCGCCGCTTCGATTTCCGCCGCCAGCGCCGCCACCAGCGCCTCGCGATACTCACGCTGCTGATCGGGGGAGGCGAGGCCATGCTCGCGTTCGAGCTCGTCCGATTTCGAAATATCGAGCGCGTAGGCGACGAGACCGGTATGATTGAGAATGCCGATCGCCGCGTGCGGGGCGCCGCTCACAGGCGCCAGAACGCCCTGTCCGAGCAACGCGTCGCGATTGCGGCCGAGATAGGCCTGTAGACTGGTGGTGCCGGTCTTTTCCGTGCCGATGTGCAAAACGCAGTGCGGAACGCGCCTGCTCACCAGGCCTTCGCGCGGGGGTTCCACCGCCTCCGCCGGCAGGCGCGGGAGCAGTTGGGTTGTGTCGCCGCTGCGCGCTTGGATCGCGACGCGGCCTTGCTCCTCGGGCGCCAGTTCGCGCGCCAATGCGATGACAAAACCATGTCGTCCGTGGCCGAACCCTGCTTCCACGAGATCTGCGCGCGCCGCATCGGCGACGCCGGTGGCGAGCACCGCCCCGTCCAGGGTGACCTGGACGGCCAGTTGTTCGCCCGGCAGCGTCGTGTCGCGGCACCAGCCGCCGACCCGCTCCGCGTCCACACTCTCCACAAATCCGTGAATCGTCACTGCGGCGCTCCTCGCCCGCAACCGAACCGCGAGCGTCGTCTGCCGGCGCGGCCGCTGTAAAGCTTGGTCAGTGCGATTTCGGTTGATAACTTCATGGCGCCCGTCGCGCGCCGCCAGGCGCTGCGGCGTCTGCGCTATTCCGCGAACAGACGCACTGTGGCGTGGCGGCGCCTGAAGCTCGTTTCCTCGTAGATCATGCTCACATTGACGATATTGCGATCGTCGCCGTTCAGGTTGATAGCGCGCGTGCACTCGCCGGGATTGAGGCGCTGGCGCACCTCGACGTCCTGGTTGCCGCCGTTGCGGAAGCGCACGTCGAGATCATAGAGGTTGATCGGGTTGCGATAGACGCACAGCCGGATGCGCTCATAGCGGCGCGGACCTTCCACGACGATGGTGTCGCGTTCGGTGGCGTCGCGCACGTTGCGCGCGCCTATCAGTTCCCAGGCCGCGGCCGGGGCGGCAGTAGCGACCAGGGTCGCCAGCGCGACTACGGCGCTTGCGGCAGCTTTAGTTAAAGTCACGTTCCAGCCTCCAAGAGACATTGCTCCTCGCTGGCTCTTGAACGCGGGGCCTGGGGCAATCCGTCTCGAGCTTATTGCTCGTCGACTGGCGCGCCCAGGCGGCGGCTCTCGCGGATGTGGCCGAGCACCAGATAATTCTCGATATTTTCGGGCTCGATCCGGGCCGCCGCCTGCGCGTCCGCCTCGGCCAAGTCGAATGAGCTTTGGTGCATGCGCGCCGACGCGCGCAGCCGCAGCGCCAGGGGATTCTCCGGGGTGATGTCGAGCGCGCGGCTCAAATCCTCTTCGGCGTTGCGCCAGTCCCGCTCCATGGCGTAGGCGCGGGCGCGGTCGATCAGCGGGTCGGGCAGCTGGCTTGGATCGCTTTCCAGGGTGGCGATCGCGCGGCTGAAAGCGCTGCGCGCCTGGGACGGTTCGCGCGCCAGCAGCCAGGCGTTGCCGGCCTGGCTGAACAATTCGGCCCGGAGCGCGGTCTCGGCAGGATTGAGCACCTCGGCCAGCGACTCCAGGCGCCGCGCGCCCTCGTCGACCCGGTCCTGCGCGATCAGCGCCATTGCCGCACAGCGATAGCCGCCGAGCGCCTGCGCCTCGTTGGCCCACGCCATGCCGGCCTCGTAGGCCTGCGCGGGGTCCTGTTCGATCGACGCGACGCAGCGCTCGAAGCGCTGGGCGGCGATAGTCGCGGCGTCCGCCTGCATCAGCGCAAACGGCAGGATCAGGGCGGCTATCGTGGTCATGGTGCTGGCATCTCCCCGCTGGTCGTGCAGCGATGCCCGAAGCGGGCGGCGAATCCAAGGCGTTCGCTCAGGGCGCGAGCGCTGCGGCGGCCGCCATCAGGCGCGCGATATCCCCCGGCCGCGACAGGCGGTGGTCGCCGTCCTCGATCAGTTCGAAGGTAAGCGCAGGCGCCTGGATAAGGTCGGCCAGCGCGCGGGCGTGGGCTGCCGGGACGTCGGGATCGCGACCGCCTTGGAGGATATGCACCGGCCCGTCGAAGCGGATCGGGCCAATCATGAGCAAGTGTTTGCGCCCGTCCTCGATCAGCGCGCGGGTGATGACGTAGGGCTCGGGATCGTAGGCGGAAGCACGCTCCCAGCGTCCCGTGTCCTCGATCTGGCGGCGCGCGTCCGCGGGCAACGACGCCCACAGCAGCCGCTCGGTGAAGTCTGCCGCCGGCGCGATCAGCAGCAGCGCTTTGACCCGCTCCGGCCGCGCCCGCGCCGCCAACAGCGCCAGCCAGCCGCCCATCGAGGAGCCGACCAGCACCAGCGGGCCGGCGGTGAGCGCGTCGATGACCGCCAGCGCATCGCTCAGCCAGCGGCTTATGGTCCCGTCCTCGAAGCGCCCGCCGGAACGGCCATGGCCGGAATAATCGAAGCGGACGAGGCTTTGGCCTCGATCGTGCGCCCATTCGGCCAACGCCGCCGCCTTGGTTCCGGCCATGTCCGACTTGAAACCGCCGAGCCACACGAAGGTCGGCGACGCGCCGGCTTGGCGTTCGAACGCGATTTCGACGCCGTCGTGCGTCATCGCCTCGATTTGGGCGAACCCATTGGGCGAGGTGCCGAGGACCTGAAACCCCGGCGCGATCTTCGAGACATGGTC
>CAZNTI010000241.1:0-3962 GCA_964575885.1 uncultured Terricaulis sp. | reverse complement strand
ACGTGCGGGTTGGCGGCCTGCTTGAGGTGGGGAATGCAGGCGCGGCTGACCACGAACGTGCCGCGGGCATTGACCTGATGCATGAGATCGTAGCGGCGCATGTCGGTGGCGAGCGTGCCGGTCAGCTGGATGGCGGAAGCGTTGTTGACGCAGATGTCGATGCCGCCGAAACGCTGCACTGCAGCATCGACGGCGGCGGCTACGCTATCGGGCTCGCGCACATCCACCACCAGCGGCAACGCCTGGCCGCCGGCAGCCTCCACCGCTTCCGCGGCGGAATATATGGTGCCCGGCAGTTTCTTATGCGGCTCGGCGGTTTTGGCCGCGATCACGATATTGGCCCCGTCGCGCGCTGCGCGCAGGCCGATGGCGAGCCCGATGCCGCGGCTGGCGCCGGTGATGAACAGGGTTTTTCCGTTGAGGCTCATGGGGCCATCCTCCGCTTTTCGCCACCTTAGAGCCTTCCCGGCGCCGGCTTCCAGAGTTTGTGAGCGGCGACAGCCCTTGACGCGAGGCGCCAGACCACCAGACTCCGGCGTACGTGAGGGCGGATTCATTGGAGGATCTCATGCGCGCCATTCTGGCAGCCGCGATCGTCGGCGTTGGATTGACACTGAGCGGCGTCGCCGCCGCGGACCCCTGGACCGATCCCGCCGGCAGGCTCTCGTTCAATGCGCCGCAGGGCTGGCAGATCGACCCGCAGGCGGCGACCGGGCAGACGGTCGTGCTCGCGTTCAATCCATCCAGCGATTGCTACCTGTTCGGCATTCCTAATCCCAACACCTCCAGCGCGTCAGCTGACGCCACCCGCAACGCCACGGCGCCGATCGCCGCCGACGCGTGGGTGCGCGGCGCCAACGTGCTGCGCGATTTCTTCCCCAACAATTCCGCGCAACTGGTGTCGCAAAGCGTCGACACCAGCGGCTTCTGGCCGGTCCAGCGCGCCGAGCTGACCAGCGGCTCGCGCACCGTCTTCGCCGCCATCAGCGGACGGCCTGGCTTCGAACTGCGCGCGTTCTGTTCCGGCGCCAGCTCGGCGGAGGCTTACTCCAGCGTCTTCGCCTCGCTTGGCCATCCCAACGACGCCACCTGGCAAGCCGCCGCCCAACAGCAGGCGAGCGAACGCCAAACCCGCGAAGCGGCGGCGGCGGAAGCCGCCGCGCAGGCCGCAGCGGCGCAAGAGACGCCGCAGCCGGCTGAAGCCGAACGCAATCGGCGGCGGCGCAATTAACGCCTGATGCACCTGGGTAAACGCGTGGTTATCCGCGCATTTACGTGCAATTCACGACGCTGGCTCATGCACATGAGCCATGTCCCTGGATCATCCCGCCGCTCCCGCGCTTGAGCGCACTTCGCTTGCAACCCTTGCTGCGCTCGGCGCGGGCGCTGCGGCGTTGCTGTGGCCGCCGCTGGCGCTGCTCGCGCTCGCCATCCTGGGGGCTGGCGCACTTATGCGCGGTCCCCGCCGCCTCAACGCCGCGGCCCTCCTGGGGCCGGTGCTGGCGGCGTGCGCGGTCGGCGCATTTGCGGGCCTTGCCGGCGCGGTCGGCGTTATTTTTATTTGGCGTCTCTTCGAAGATGCACGATGGAGTGCCGCGCACGCGGCGCGCCTCAGCGGGCGCGCCACGCGTGGGCTTCGTCTTGCCGATGCACATGTGTGGCTGACGCCGCTGTACGGCGCGACCGTGGCGGCGTTCACGGCCCCGCACATGATTGCGGGATTGCCGCTCGATCTGCCGCACGCACCGCTTTGGGTTCCGCTGGCGGCGGGCCTCCTGGCGGGCGGCGCCATCTTCGACTGGGCGTTGCGACAGGCGGTGGACTGGCGGCTGGGCCAGCTTGCGGTCGCGGCGAGCGCCCACCTGCTTGCACACCACGCGCTTTTCCTGCTGGCGTTCGGCGTCGGCCTGGACGTGTCAGCCGGGATTGTGGCGCTGATTGCCTGGCGCCTGGCGCACGCCGCTGAGCTGCGCTGGCCTCAGCTCAGCTTCACCGCGGTGCCGTAAGCCAAGACCTCCGTGGCCTGGCCCTGGCCGGCGTCGGTGGTCTCGAACCGCACCCCGACAATCGCGTCGGCGCCCAGTCCGCGCGCCTGCTCGACCATGCGGTCGAGCGCCTGCTCGCGGCTTTCCGCCAAGAGCTTGGTGTATTCGTGGATCTCGCCGCCCACGATCATGCGCAGGCCCGCGACGATGTCGCGGCCGATAAAGCGCGAGCGCACGACGTTGCCGCGCACCAAGCCCAGCTGCTGGGTCACTGAACGGCCGTGCACGTCGAATGTGGTTGAAAGGATCATGGAAGGGTCTCCGCTAATGCCGAGCGCTCTCCTACGCCGGCGGGCGCGGCGAAGTAAGTGGTGCGCCGGGCGCGACTCGAACGCGCAACTCGCGGATTTTAAGTCCGCTGCCTCTGCCATTGGGCCACCGGCGCAACAACGCGGAAAGTGATGGTGCTCTGGGCTGGACTTGAACCAGCACTGTACGGCTTCTGAGACCGTCGCCTCTGCCAATTGGGCTACCAGAGCATGGTGCGGAAGGCGGGACTTGAACCCGCAACAAGCGGCCTCTCAGACCGCCGCGTCTACCATTGCGCCACTTCCGCGTTGATGTTGGCGGAGCCGGTGGTCGGCAGGGTTGGATTCGAACCAACGCGTCCCTTCCGGGAGCCGGGGCTACAACCCGGCGGCTTCACCAGCTCACCCACCTGCCGACGATGCGCGTGTGTGCGCAAACCGCATGCGGGCGCGTGCAGGCGCGCTGAACATGCTTCCAAGTGTAGAATGTTGGACGGTTTGCTTACACGGCGGCGGCGCAAAGCCGCGCGCAACGCGCATCAAGAAGATGAGCGACTAAGATATCGTAGGTGTAAGCGATGCACGAACATAGAATTTAGATAGCATGCCGGGCCGCGTTTGCAAAGGCGCTCAGCGATCGATGTTGCGATAGCGCTTTTCGCTGGCGTCGCCGGCCTGGTCGGCGATCACGCGCACCACCATCCACACCCCGCCCACCGCCATCAGCACGAAACCGCTGACGCCCAACAGCGCGAGGCCGATCGCGGCGACGACGCTGCCGGCGATCGACACCGGGTCTCCGCCGGATAACGCCGCGCCGATCACAGCGCCGATGCCCAAGAAATACGCGAGCGCCGCGAGCCCCGCGCCGAGACAGAAACACAGCATCGCATTGTTGGAGCGGCTCTCGGGATTGCGATCAGGCGTGCTCATA
This sequence comes from uncultured Terricaulis sp., assembly GCA_964575885.1. Taxonomy (GTDB): domain Bacteria; phylum Pseudomonadota; class Alphaproteobacteria; order Caulobacterales; family Aquidulcibacteraceae; genus Vitreimonas. The sequence goes on along the minus strand of CAZNTI010000241.1, from coordinate 735 downwards.
ACGGATCACTCCTTGCGCATCGGACACACGCCGCACCAGGCCGCGCCCGACCAGGCAATTCAGGTGCGCGATGGCTTCGCCGGTGGCCATGCCCAGGAGATCGGGCCCGATCTTGCGCGCAAACAGCGCCCCGAAAAGATCGACGGCGCGTCTGGGTTGCTGACGCAGGCGATGCAGCACGCGCGCCAGGGCGCGTTCATGGCCTTCGATCAGGTTGTCGAGCCGCTCATGCAGACCGAGAAACGGTTCATTGTGCGCGGGCAGCACAAGCACGTCATTCGGCAGCGCCGCCCGCAGCTTCTGACACGATCCGATCCAATCGGCGAGCGGATCGCCGTGAGGCTCGGTCGGAAACACCGCAACGTTGGAGGAAATCCGCGGCAGCACTTGATCGCCGGAAATGAAGAGCTTTTGTTCCTCTTGCCAGAGACACACATGCTCGGGCGAATGGCCGTTGCCGGTGATGACGCGCCACGGCCTCGCCCCGATCTCGATCACGTCGCCGTCGCTGATGCGGCGGTAGGCGTCGGGCATGCGCGACACCGCCTTGCCGAAGCCGCCGAAGCGAATCTTGTAGCTGTCGAGCGCGTCCTCGTCCCAGCCCGCGGCGCGATAGAACGCGACGCCCTCTTCCGGCGCCTCGCGGCCGGTGTCGGCGACCAGCATGCGCCCGGTGATGTATTCAAGCCGGCTCATCCACAATTCGGCGCCGAATTTGCGCGTGATCCAGCCGGC
>CAZNTI010000240.1:0-3986 GCA_964575885.1 uncultured Terricaulis sp. | reverse complement strand
TGTTCAATCCGGCGACGCCGGCTGACTATCGGCCGGTGCTCATCGACAAAATCGGCCAACGCTTTGACCTGATCGAACAGCGTCTCGCCGATGGCCGCCCCTATCTCATGGGCCAGGACTTCAGCATCGCCGACGCCTACCTGTTCACATTGGCGAACTGGACCAAGTTCGTCGGCATCGATCTCGCCCGCTGGTCCAACTTGAGCGCCTTCCAGGCGCGCGTAGCGGCGCGGCCCGCAGTGCAGGAGGCGCTCAGAGCCGAAGGCCTGCTCGCGGCATAGGCGTAGCGAGGCGCGCGCGCTGGTCGCGCGCGCCTGCTCTCCCGTTCGCGCCGGTGACGGAACCTGTCGCGGAGTCCTCGGTTCTTCGCCGAGGAGATTGTTATGGCCGAATCCGCACGGGGCCCCTCAACATTCATGGCGTTCATGGCGGCGCTGCTTGTTCTCGCCGCCATGGCTTGGGCGATCTGGGCCTATTCCAGCGGGGCCGCGCGGGACGACCTCGATCGCGCCGCGTCATCGCTCGACGTCGACGCGCCGGTGGTCCCGCCGCTGGACACGCCAGCGCCCCCGAATTGATCAGCGCAGCTCGAACGTGACGTTGACGCTGACGCGGGTTTCGATTTCGCCGGGTGCGATCGGGGTGGAGGCGTCGCGCGACTCCAGGCGAACCGCCATCGGCATCGGCACTGGCGGACTGAAGCCGCCGCCTTCCTGCACGGCGACGATGCGCGCAACTTCCATGTTGAGCGCGCTGGCGTAAAGCTCAGCCCGCCGCCGCGCCTCGGCGATGGCGTTGCGGCGCGCAATGTCGAGCTGGGCATCGGGATCCTGATGCGAGAAGAAGACGCCGTTGATGGTGTTGCCGCCAGCGGCCACCGTGGCGTCGATGACGCGACCGACATCGTCGACGTTGCGGATCTTGGCGTTCACGGTGTTGGTGGCCTGATACCCGCTGATCCGCGGCTGCTCGTTTTCGCGATACTGGTACTGCGGATTGACTGAAACGTTGGCGGTTTGGATGTCGCGCTCGGCGACGCCGGCGCGCCGCAGCGCCTGTGTCAGCGCCGTCATCTGGCGCGCATTGGCTTGCAGCGCCGCCTGAGCTGTAGCGCCCTCCGTAGTTACGCCCAGATTGATGCCGGCCATGTCCGGGCGCGCCTCCGAGCTGCCCTCGGCGCTTATGCTCAATAATGTTCCGTGCGCATGCGGCGCAGCCGGGCTCGACACTTGAGCGGCGGCGGTGAGCGGCATTGCGGCGGCGGCCAGCGCCAGCGTGGCGGCAGTGACAGGTGACATGCGCATCGGCGAACTCCATCTCAAAACAGCGCCGCAGAGGCAGGCGAGCACGGCGGCTAAATTGCGGCGGCGGCATGTGATTTCAACGCGCTTTCGCAAATGTGAAGGGCAACCCGCGGCCGGGTTCGCGCGTTCTCGCTAAACAGGAGAAAATCGATGTCGGCACACAAGCAAGATCCGCAGACACCGCAAGCGCCGCCGCCCAAGGTCCGCGACGCGGGCCCCGAGGCGATGCGCAATCCGCCAAAAAAATGGACCGACGTGGACGAAGCTTCCGACGAGAGCTTCCCCGCCAGCGATCCCCCGGCGAAGTACTGAGCCGGCTTGACCGGGCGATCCGAATCGCCCAGCGAATCTCTGTAAAATAGCGTCCTTTGCACGAGCACCTGGGCGCCATGCGATACTCCGAAGATTTTGTGCGCCAACTGCGCGACCGGGTGTCGCTTGCCGACTACGCGGGGCGCAGACTGTCCTGGGACAAGCGCAAGACCCGCCCATCGGCCGGGGACTATTGGGCGCCCTGCCCCTTCCATCAGGAAAAGACCGCCTCCTTCCACGTGCTCGACGCCAAGGGCATCTACAAATGCTTCGGCTGCGGCGAGAAGGGTGACGTGCTGACCTTGGCGATGAAGCTTGAGGGGCTTTCTTTCCCCGAAGCGATCGCACAGCTGGCCGAGCGCGCGGGCATGGCCCTACCAAGCGACGGGCGCGAGGACCGTGGCGAGAGCGAGCGCCGCAAGCGGCTGCACCAGCTCACCGCGCGGACGGCGCGGCTCTACCGTGACGCGCTGCGGTCTTCCGGCGGCGCCGACGCATGCGCTTACCTGAAAGGGCGCGGCCTCGGCCCCGAGGACTGGGAGCGCTTCGGCATCGGGCTGGCGCCGGACGAGTGGACTTGGACGATCGACAAGCTCAAGGCCGACGGCTTCACGCTTGAGGAAACGATCGCTGCAGGCCTTGCCTACGAGGGTGAGGCCGGCAAACGCCCCATCGACGTGTTTCGCAACCGCATCACCTTCGAAATCTGCGACGCCGCCGGCAAAGTCATCGCCTTCGGCGGTCGCGCGCTCGCGAAGGACGCCAAGGCCAAGTACATAAACTCTCCTGAAAGCGCCCTCTATTCAAAGGGCCGCGTGTTGTACAGGTTGAAGCATGCCCGCGAATTGCTGGCCAGGACCAAGGCCGCGGGACTGATCGTGGCGGAAGGCTATCTCGACGTGATCGCCTTCGAGCGGGCCGGGATCGCGGCAGTGGCGCCGTGCGGCACGGCGCTGACGGAAGAGCAGCTGCAGCTGATCTGGCGCTCTGGACGCGAACCGGTGCTCTGCTTCGACGGCGACGCCGCCGGGGCGCGCGCCGCCGACCGCACGCTCGATCTGGCGCTGCCGCATCTGGGGCCGGAGCGCACTTTGCGCGTGGCGTACGCAGCCAAGGGCCAGGACCCCGACGACCTGTTCCGCAGCGGCGGGGCCGAGGCGCTGGAGGCGCTGGTCGCCGCCGCCATCCCGGCCTCGGATGCGCTGTTCGAGCGCGAGAAAGCGCGCCACGGGCTCGCCACTCCGGAAGCGCGCGCCGCTTTCCAGGGCGCGCTGAAGGCCGCAGCCAACGCCATCGCCGACCGCGACACCCAGCGCGCCTATTTCAGCGAATTCATGAGCCGAGCCAATGCCTTGACGCGTGCGCAACGGGCGCCGCAGCCGGCCCCGGGGGCGCGCTTTGGCGGCTTCAAACGCGAGCCGCCGGGGGCGACCGCCGAGCTCAAGGCGCACGCCGCCACCCGCCCGCGTCCGGCCGCGGAGGATTTCCTGCGCGCGGCTGCCGACTACCCAGGCGTGCTGGCGCGGTTTTCGGATTGGATCGAGCGCCTGGCCATCGACGACCCCGAACTGGAGGCGATCCGGGCCGCACTCCTGGAGCTCAACGAAGCGGAAGAAACCGCCAACGGCATTGACCGCGAGAGCCTGAGCCTCCATTTGACCCGATCGGGTCGGGAGCGCGCTGCGGCGCGGGTTTTGCGCTGGAACGAGGCTGAAAAGCCGAAGGGCAAGAAACGCGCGGAAGCTCAGGGCTACCAAGCCAAGCCGGACGAGTGGCTGGCGCTGGTGTCTCTTGAAGTGGTGCTGCCGGCGATTAGGGAGGAACTGGCCGAGTTGCATCGGGCGGCGGCGGCAGGCGACGACGAGGCCTTCGTGCGCTTCCAGGCTCTGAGCCGCGAGGCCCGCGCCATCGAAGCGCGCGCCCGCGAGGCCAAGGGCGACGAGGCGCCGCTAGAGGTGCAGCAGGACGGCGCAGACGGACTGGTTGTCTGAGACTTGATGCTTATTTCCACTGAGGAAGAGTTTTTTTGCCGATGAGCAAGACCGAAGACACGACGACCGAAGAAAAAGAAGCCCCGGACGGCCCGATCCTCGACCTCACCGATGCGGCGGTGAAGCGGATGATCAAGGCGGCCAAGACCCGCGGCTTCGTCACCCACGAAGAGCTCAACAAGGTCCTGCCCAGCGAAGAGTTTACCTCCGAGCAGATCGAAGACGTGATGTCCCAATTGAACGAGATGGGCATCAACGTGGTCGACAACGAGGAAGAAGGCGAAGCCGCGGAAGAAGATTCCAAGGCCGTCGCCACCCGCGACGAGGCCAAGCCGCCGGTCACCAACACCCGCGAGGACGCCGACCGCACCGACGATCC
>CAZNTI010000239.1:0-3989 GCA_964575885.1 uncultured Terricaulis sp. | reverse complement strand
GATGAATGCGATTCCCGCGCCTTGTTGCGATACGTGATCGGCCAGCATGGCGAGTTGCATGATCGGGCGAGCGAGGCGCTGGCGCGAGACGCCGGCCGAGTACGCCACCGCGATCTCGCTTTCGCTCTGCATGCGGTTGAGCGCGTAGATCACGGCGATGAACACCGCCATGGGCAAGATAAGCGAGATCAGCTGCGGCAGCGCCAGGATCGTAACCCAGGCGAAGGCGAAGCCGGCGCGGCGATTGTTGACGATGAGATCGAGCTGACCCAGACCCTGGGTCAGGATCGCAATCGCCGCCAGAGCGCCGAGAATGGCCAGAAGCGGGCCCAGCGCCTGCCGGAACACATAGGCCGAGAACGTGTTCATTGCCGTCCTTCTGATTCGCGGTCAGGCGCGTCGCTTCACTAGCCGCTGAGGTCCGCTTTTCAACCGGCGCCAGCATCGCTACCACTCGCCGCGGCAAGGTTGAAGCCGTGCAGGCATGGCGGAAAGATGATGCGATCGAGCCGAATGTGGTCCCGGCGGGGCGGGAGGCGCTGATGGCGGAACTTTGGTTCTACCAGCTCGAGCGCCGCGAATTGGATCAGGCGCTGGCGCCGTTGCTGGAAAAGTGCCTCCAGCGCGGCTGGCGCGCCCTGGTGCGCGGCGGCTCGGCTGAACGCATCGAGGCGCTCGACGCCACCCTGTGGACCTACAGGGACGACAGCTTCCTGCCGCACGGGTGTGAAGGCGATCCGGCGCGCCAGCCGGTATGGCTGACCACGGAAGCGGGCAACCCCAACCGCGCGCAGGCGCTGTTTCTCATCGACGGGGCTAACGCCGACGACGCCGGACAGTTCGAGCGCGCATTCCTGCTTTTTGACGGCCGTGACGAGGCCGCCTTGCAAACGGCGCGATCGCGTTGGAAACAGGCCAAAGAGGCGGGGATCGCGGCGGTCTATTATCGCGAAGACGCCTCAGGCAGATGGGAGAAGCAGGGATGAGGGCGATCGTGCTTGCCGCGCTGGGCGTCGCACTCCTGGCGGGCTGCGCTCAGGACCGGCCGATGACCTACCGCGAACTCGATCGGCTCTCATCGCAAGCGCAGCGCGAAGCCGTGAGCCGCCCGGCCCCGGACAGCTGCCAGATGTCGGCCCACGCGAACCTGGTGGGAACCGCGGGCGATGCAATCGACCAGAGCACTCTGCCCCCGGCAGCGCGCATTATCTGCCACAATTGCGCAGCCACGCTCGACTATAACGCCACGCGTCTCAATATCGTGTTGGGGCCTGACGGCACGGTCGCCAGTTTGCGTTGCGGGTAGGTGGGTTCGATGCGGCGTGCCGGCTTAGCTTTGATTTTTCTCGCCGGATGCGCGGCGCCCGCGCCGCCAACCGCGCCGACGCCGCCCAGCGAAGCGGGCGCTGAAGCAGATGCGTGCGGCGCGGCGCGCTTTGCGCACTTGGTGGGGCAGCCGCGGGAACGGATCGATCCGGCCGCGCTGCCCGCGCGCACCCGCATCATCACGCCTGAGATGATGGTGACGCAGGATTTTTCGCCTGATCGGCTCAATATCATGGTCGGAACCGACGGACGCGTAGGCTCGTTGCGCTGCTTCTGACGCACTTGGCGGGGTTCGGCGCTGCGGCTATAGAGCGGCCCTCAAAGCCTTCCCGGAGCTCGCTAGACCCATGGCCGTCGAACGCACCTTGTCCATCATCAAGCCCGACGCCACGCGGCGCAACCTCACTGGCGCTGTGAACGCCGTGATCGAAGAGGCGGGCCTGCGCATTATCGCGCAAAAGCGCGTTTGGCTTTCTGAGGGCCAGGCCGAAGGCTTCTACGCGGTGCACAAAGAACGCCCGTTTTTCCGCGATCTGGTCGGCTTTATGGTCTCCGGGCCTGTTGTCGTGCAGGTGCTCGAGGGCGAGGATGCGGTCGCCAAGTATCGCGACGTGATGGGGGCCACCAATCCCGCCAACGCTGCGGAAGGCACCATCCGCAAGCGTTTTGCTGAATCGATCGAAGCCAACACCGTGCATGGCTCCGACAGCCTCGAAAACGCCGAGCGTGAGATCGATTTCTTCTTCAACGACCAAGAGATTGTCGGCTGAACCGCGACGAGCCCGACATCGTGCGCAGGGCGCGCGCTGGCGCTAAGCTCGGCACGATTGAAGCAGTTGCGGGCAGGCTGTGGCTCATGCAGGGCGGCGCCGACGTCGACGGGGCAGTCAAGCACGCGGTCGACGCGTTCTGGGCCGGCGAACCCGGCGACGACCCCTATTGGGACGCCATGTCGGCGCGGACGCCCTGCGGGGCGTGCGGCGAAGTCAATCGGCTGGAAAACCTGTCGGTCTGCCCCAATTGCTTTGCCGTCTATTGCTACCGGCATGGACGCGACTGCGTCTGCGGCCACCCCACCCTAGGTTAGCTGCGCCGCGAACGCAGCCAGGCATCTGGGATAGAGCGCATGCTCTAGTTCGAGCACGCGGGCGGCCAAAGTGTCGGCGGTGTCGCCGGCGTGAACGTCCAGCCGCGCCTGTCCAAGCACGTCTACGGCGTCCACCGCCTCGGTGACGAGGTGCACGCTGCAGCCGTGTTCGCTGTCGCCCGCTTGCAAAACGCGGGCGTGGGTGTGCGTTCCTGGATACTTTGGGAGCAGCGAGGGATGGATGTTGACCAGCCGGCCGCGCCATCGGCGAACGAAGAACGGGGTCAACACCCGCATGAAGCCGGCGAGCGCCACCAGTTCGATGGCGCGCGCGCGCAGCGCTGCGTCGAGCGCGCGCTCGAACGCTTCGCGGTCTGCGCCGAAGGCTTTGTGATCGATGGCGAGCGCCTCCACGCCGCGCCGTTCGGCGATCGCCAGACCCGCCGCCTCGGGGCGGTTGGAGACCACCAAAGCGATCTCGTAGGCGTCCTGGTCGGCCTCCAGCAGCGCTTGCAGATTGCTGCCGCGCCCGGAGATAAGCACCGCAACGCGCTTCCTGGTCATGCAGCCTTCAGCACGCCGATGACGAACCCGCGTTCTCCGGCCGCCGTCAGCATCGCGACGACGCGCGCGGCGTGGTCAGGCGCAGCGATCAGAACAAAGCCAACGCCGAGATTGAAGGTGCGGCGCATGTCGTCTTCGGGAACTCCACCCACGGCCTGCAGCCATTCGAAGACCGGGGGCCGCTCCCAGGCGGCCCAATCGATGTCAGCCGCCAAATGATCGGGCAAGGCGCGCGGCGTGTTTTCGACCAGCCCCCCGCCGGTGATGTGGGCGGCGCCCTTGGCCAGTCGCTCTGCAAGGATCGGCTTGAGCGCCTTGGCGTAGATGCGTGTCGGCGTCAGCAGCGCTTCGCCCAGCGACAGCTCAGGCCAAAACGGCGCCGGCGCGTCCCAGCTCAGACCGCTGCGGTCCACGATCTTGCGCACCAGCGAGTATCCGTTCGCGTGCGGTCCGCTCGATGCGACGCCGATCACGACATCGCCGGCGGCCATCTCCTGCACCCGCGGCAGCAGCGTGCCGCGTTCGGCGGCGCCGATGGCGAAGCCGGCAAGGTCATAGTCGCCCGAAGCGTACATGCCGGGCATTTCCGCGGTTTCGCCCCCGGCAAGGGCTGCGCCCGCCTGGCGGCAGCCCTCCGCTATCCCGGCCACAACCTTGGCCGCTTCGCCGGCGTCGAGCTTGCCGGTGGCGTAATAGTCCAAGAACATCAGGGGCTCTGCGCCTTGCGCCGAGAGATCGTTCACGCACATCGCGACGAGGTCGATCCCCACCGTCTCGTGACGGCCGCTCTCGATGGCGATTTTGAGCTTGGTGCCGACCCCGTCCGTGGTGGCCAGGAAGATCGGATCCTGGAACCCTGCGGCCTTGGGATCGAACACGGCGGCAAAGCCCCCCAGCGCCGCTTCCGCGCCGGGTCGCGCCGTTGATTTGGCGGCCGGCTTGATCAGGTCGACAAGCCGCTCGCCTTCGTCGATATCGACACCGGCCTGAGCGTAGGTGAGCCCGCCGCTCC
>CAZNTI010000238.1:0-3991 GCA_964575885.1 uncultured Terricaulis sp. | reverse complement strand
CGCTGGGCCAGGAATTTTCCGGCTACGTGGCGCAGGTGTCGAACGCCAACCGGCGGCTGAAGGAAAGCCTTTACGGGCTCTATGAGCTGGCCCAGGGCGGCACCGCCGTTGGCACCGGCCTCAATGCGCCGGTGGGCTTCGCCGAACAGGTGGCCGAGCGGATCGCGGCCCTTACCGGCTTGCCGTTCGTGACCGCACCCAACAAGTTCGAGGCGCTGGCCGCCCATGACGCCATGGTGTTCGCGCACGGGGCGATCAACGCCGCCGCCGCCGCGCTGTTCAAGGTCGCCAACGACATCCGCTTTCTGGGCTCGGGGCCGCGCGCAGGATTGGGCGAACTGATGCTGCCTGAAAACGAACCCGGCTCCTCGATCATGCCAGGCAAGGTGAACCCCACCCAGGCCGAAGCTTTGACCATGGTGTGTGCGCACGTGTTCGGCAATCACGCCGCGATCACCTTCGCCGGCGCCAGCGGACACTTCGAACTTAACGTTTTCAATCCGGTCATGGCGTACAATTACTGGCAATCGGCGCGGCTGTTAGGCGACGCGGCGGTGAGCTTCGCCGACAATTGCGTGGCCGGCATCGAGGCCCGCGAAGACAACATCAAGGCCAATCTCGAGCGCTCGCTGATGCTGGTGACCGCGCTCGCGCCCAAGTACGGCTACGACCGCGCCGCCAAAATTGCCAAAGCGGCGCACAAGAACGGGGCTACGCTGCGCGAGGAAGCGCTGAAGGACGGCATCCCGGCTGAGGATTTCGACGCCCTCGTCCGCCCCGAGCAAATGCTCGGCCCGGGGTGAAATTTGGCGGGGTCTCACCCCCGGCACAAATTTCTGTCATTGGCATTTGCCCTAAACCGGTAGCGGCCTACATCCTTCGTGCATGGCTGATCTTGTGAATTTGCGGCGCGCGCGAAAAGCCAAAGCGCGGGCGGAGGCTGAGGCGCAAGCCGCGGCCAACCGGCTGACGCATGGGCGCAGCAAGACCGAGAAGCGCATGTCTAAAGCCAACACGGAGGCCGCCAAGCGCAAGCATGACGGACACAAACTTGACGATGACCGCTAACGGCGCGTTGCAGAAGCGCTCGATGCGTATAGCCGGCCACCGCACATCGCTGGCGCTGGAGGCCGAATTCTGGGCTGCGCTGGAAAGGATCGCGCGCAACCGCGGCGTAACCCTGCCTGTGCTGATCGCGTCCATCGATGAGCAGCGCGGCAAGGACACGCCAAACGCGTCGCTGGCTTCGGCGGTGCGCGTATTCGTGCTCGAGAACCGCGTCTGAGCGCTATTGCAGCGGACGTCCGTAAAGGACGAGCGCGTAATAGCAGGGATTAACCGTGCAATTGTGCATCACCGCCTGCACGGTGAATTGGCCGCCTTGGGCGGGCGTGACCGCCACTACTGGGGTGGCGTCGGCCAATTGATCCTGGGCGATCTGATTGTTGTAGCCGTCGAACAGGATCAGATCGAGGTCGCCGCAATCGTTGTCGCAGACGCCGATGATGCGATACTCGCCGCCAACGTTGAGGGTCACCGGATGGGTCATGACCTGGCCCTGCGGCATCTGCCCTGACGCCGGCGGCGACACCTGCTGAAAGCCTTCGGACGCAAACACCTGCTCGACCTGCCCCAGCCGCTGAAGAATCTGCTGTTGATAATTTACCGGCGCCTCCTGCGGCTGCGACGGCAGTGACGCGGCCGCCTGCGGCGGCGCCATTGCGGTCTGGGCCGGCGGCGCGGTGACAGTGTTGGCCCCGCCCGCCATCAGCCCGACCAGGACAAGCAGCAGCGCCAGCCCGCCCACGGCAGCGCCGCTGATCCAGACCCAGGTCGGCAGCCCGCCGCCCTGTTTAGGCGCCGTCGGCGCAGCTGCGAGGCGGGGATCGCGCGGCGGCGCGCTCATCGCCGGCTGCGGGCGCGGTTCACGCTTGGAGACGGCGGTCACCGCGTCAACGAAGCGGCGCCAATTGGGATGCTCGGCCTCGCCGTTCCAGGTCGACAGATCCGCCGCCTGCACTTCGCCGAAGCCGAACGGCGGCTGCGCCCCGTCGATCATCACCGGGATCAGCACGCCCTTGTCGCGGCCCAGCCGGGCTTCCTCGCGCACCCATTGCGATTTCGTGGAGTGCGCGCTCCACAGCACGATCAGCGCTTTGCACTGGCCCAGCTTCTGCTCGATGAAATCCGCCCAGGTGGTGCCAGGCGGGATTTCGTTATCCCAGAAAACTTCCAGGCCCGCCTGCTGCAGCCCGCGCGCCACCTGCTCGGCGCGCACGCGATCCTCGCGTGAGTAAGACAGAAACACGTCGGCCATGGGCCCTCCTGGTCAGGGGCTGTTTAGCAGCAAGCCGATCCCCATCAAACGCCCTTGGGATTGGGTCCGTACTGGTTCGGCCCCGGCCGCGACGGAATCAGCGCGATCACCAGCTGTGCGCCGCCGGCGATCAAAAACACCACCGCCCCGAATCCCAAAGTCGCTGCGTCGCCGCTGACGCCGCCCATGCCGACCAGGAAACCGGCGAAGAAATACGCGCCGAAGAACGCCGCCACCAGCCAGCCGCTCAAGCCGACATCGTGAAAGCGCCGCGCCGTCACCGAGATTCCCGGCGCCAGCAGCGCCAGACTGGCCAGCGACGAAATCACCTGCGAGTTCGCCTGGCCGGTATAGGTGTTGATCCCGAACGACATGTCGATAAGCGAGGCGATCACCGAGACGCCGACCGCAAACAGCGTCCACCACCAATATTCGGCGCGACGCGCGCGGCCCTTGCCGTTCACGTAATTGCGCAAGCACTTCTGCACGTAGCCGAGCGGCGACAGCTGTTCGACGCCGCTCTCGCCGGCGCTTGGCGCGGGCGGGGGCGACCACGCGGTCTGCGCTTGCGCCTGTGGCGCGCGCGGCGGCGGGGCGTCCGCGCCGCGCGCCACATTGTAGACCGCCTGCGCGAAGCGATTCCAATCGGGATTGTTGGCCTCGCCGCGCCAACTGGAAAGATCCGCGGCCTGGACTTCGCCGAACCCCAGGGGCGGCGGCGTGGCGTCGAGCTTGGCTGGTATGAGCCGGTTGCCGTCGCGGCCCATGCGCGCCTCCTCGCGCACCCATTGCGACTTGGTGGAGTGCGCGCTCCACAAAACGATCACCGCTTTGCAGGCCGAGAGTTTGCCCTCGATATAGTCGGACCATGTCTGCCCGGGCGGAATCTCGGTGTCCCAAAACACCTCGAGCCCCATCGCCCCCAGACCCTGCGCGATCTTCTCGGCCTGCATGCGATCTTCGCGCGCGTAAGAAATGAACACGTCAGCCATAGCGCCTGCCACTCCGCGGATCGGCGCCATGCTTAGCGGCGAAGCCGCCAGCACGCCACCGCTGCGGTCGACGGTGCGCACCGCCGCGGCGTCGCGTCATGGCCCCGGGGGAAATACGTCCCCGGCGGGCTGGGGGCCGGCCGGCTCGCGCCACGACCGATCGGGAGCGGCGCCGTACGTGGTGAGAGAAGCATCGGCGGGGGCCGCCACCACCGCGCTCATGGCCCCGAGCGCGAACACGCAGAACACCACGCCAAAGACAAGCCCGAGCAGCCAACCGCCACCCTCATTGACCGATTCCGACCGCATTTGATCCACCTTCCGTCGCATTCAACCCCGCCGCTTCCGGGCGGTTCCCGACAGCCCTCGCACTCGCGCCGGTTCGCGCCTACGTTCCTGGTTCGTGCTAAGACGAATCATATGAGCGACGATCCCGCAGAGAACCTGCCAACTGAGAACCTGCCCATTTCGGTGCGGGCGGCCGCCGCCCCGCCCTATTTGGCGTCGCTCAATCCTGAGCAGCGCGCCGCGGTGGAGGCGCTTGACGGGCCGGTGTTGGTGCTCGCCGGCGCCGGCACCGGCAAGACGCGCGTGCTCACGACGCGGCTGGCGCATCTGTTGTCCACCGGACGCGCCAAGCCCTGGGGCGTGCTGGCGGTGACCTTCACCAACAAGGCCGCGC
>CAZNTI010000237.1:0-3995 GCA_964575885.1 uncultured Terricaulis sp. | reverse complement strand
TGCGTAAGCTATACGTCTCCGCACAATGAGAACAGAAGAGACACCCTCACCATAATTGCGTGACGGCCCGAGCGTAAAGCGCCGCCGCCGCACCGCCTTGGCGCCGCCGCCTTACTCCGCAGCGCGCGGCAGCGTCGCGATATAGGCCGACACCGCGCGCGCATCCTCTTCGTTCAAGCGATAGGGCGGCATCGGCGGGCGCGGATGGGTGCCGTCCGGACGCAGGCCGGTCTGCAGGAAGGCGATGAATTGCGCTTCGCTATAGTTCGCTGGCAGCCCCGCCAGCGCCGGCGCATAATCCGCCATGGGCGGCGGCGCTGCGAACGGCGCGCCCTGCAAGTGGCGCGACATGTCCGGCGCCATGGTCTCCAACCGCGGCGTATGGCAATCGCCGCACAGCACCACGCCGTTGACCAGATAGTCGCCGCGCGCCACCAGCGCCTCGCCGCTGAGCGGCGCCTCCGTGCGCGTACACGCCGCCACCATCACCAGCGCCGCCGCTGCCGCACCGAACTTCCACATCACAGCCTCCCACGCCCTGGTGGTAATTACATACTTTCCAAGGGGATGCCAAGCCGACCGCCCCCGGCTGCGACCGCGGTTACAGCGCGTCCAGCGGCAGCTTCAGATAGCGCACGCCGTTGGCTTCCGCCGGCGGCAGTTCCCCGGCGCGGATGTTGACCTGGATCGAGGCCAGCATCAGCGCCGGCGTCTCGAGCTCGCGGTCGCGCGCTTCGCGCATCGCCACGAACGCCTCTTCGCTGACGCCTGCGCGGATATGGACGTTGCCGGCGCGCTGCGCCGCCACGCTCGTTTCCCACACATAGGCGTCGCGTCCCGGGGCCTTGTAGTCGTGGCACAGGAACACCCGCGTCGCGTCCGGCAGCGCCAACAGCTTTTGGATCGAGCGATAAAGCGTGCGCGCGTCGCCGCCTGGGAAATCGCAGCGCGCGGTGCCGTAATCGGGCATGAACCAGGTGTCGCCGACGAACACGGCGTCGCCGACAACATAGCTGACGCACGCGGGCGTATGCCCCGGCGTGTGCATCACCGCGATCTGCAGATCGCCCAGCGGCAGCGTGTCGCCGTCCTTCACCAGCCGGTCGAACGCGCGCCCGTCGGCGGTCACGTCGGCGAGGTTGAACACCTGCTTGAACACCCCTTGGACGGTTGTAATCGCCTCGCCGATAACGATCGGCGCCCCGGTCGCGCGCTTCAGGAACGGCGCTGCGGTCAGATGGTCGGCGTGCGCGTGCGTCTCCAGAATCCAGTCGACGCTAAGCCCTTCGCTCTGAACGGCGTCGAGAAGCGTTTGCGCCGCGTGCGTGGCCGTGCGGCCCGACTTCTGATCGAAGTCGAGCGCGCTGTCGATGATCGCGGCGCGCTTGCTCCGGGGATCCCAGATCAGATAGCTCACCGTAAACGTAGGCGCGTGGAAAAAGCCGCGGACCAGGGGGGCGTTGCTCATGATCGTTAGCGTCTCCTGCCCTAACATTAGAGATGGCTACATAGGCCACCGCTGATCTAGACGCGGCGTACGACAGACGCCGGACCTCTTTCCATCACCACGCTCCATCCTATCGACGCTCGCGCGCTGAAGCAAAATGCGGCCGGGTTTCCGCTGTCGCTCGGGTGCGCGCATGCAGGCCAGCGCCGCTAAGCCCTTGGCGCGCGGCTTCCCCGCGGCGTATTACCTTGCAGGCGGTTTAGAAGCATGGAAGGCGGCGGGCTTGCCCGTACACAACAACAGCACAGCGCCGCTCAAGGTCATGCGTCAGATGCAGATCGGCGCCGGAAAGCTCCTCGCTGGCCTCAGCGGCCGATGCGGCATGGCGCTTTTGCTGCGCGTCGCGCCCTGGAACCGCGGCGGCGCATGAGCCTTGCCGACCTCCTTGCGGTCTTCAGCGGCGCGGCGGTGGGACTGGTGCTGGCGCTGATCGGCGGCGGCGGCTCCATCCTGGCGACGCCGGCGCTGCTCTACGTGGTCGGCGTCGCCGACGCGCACGTCGCCATCGGCACCAGCGCGCTGGCGGTTTCGGTCAACGCCTTCGCCAACTTCGCCAACCACTGGCGGCGCGGCAATGTGAGATGGAAATGCGCGCTGGTGTTTGCGGTCGCCGGCGTCGGCGGCGCCGGCCTGGGCGCGAGCCTCGGCAAGCTGACCGACGCCGCCGTGCTGCTGCCGCTGTTTGCGCTGCTGATGCTGGGCGTTGGCGCCGCCATGCTGCGTCCGCGCCGCATCGAGCCCCAGACCGACGTCACGCTGAGCCGCGACAACGCGCCGAAACTGATCGGCCTGGGGTTCGCTGTGGGTGCGCTGTCGGGTTTCTTCGGCATTGGCGGGGGCTTCCTCATCGTGCCGGGGCTGATCGCCGCCACCGGCATGAGCATGATCCAGGCTGTCGGCTCATCGCTGTTCTCGGTCGCCGCCTTCGGCGCGACGACGGCGGGCGCCTACGCCTGGGATGGCTTGGTGGACTGGCGCGTCGCGCTGCTGTTCATCGGCGGGGGCATGATCGGCGGCGCCGTGGGCGCTGCCTTCGCGCAGCGCCTCGCGGCGCGGCGCGGCGCCCTGCAGCGTGTGTTCGCTGGCGTCGTGTTCGCGGTCGCCGCATACATGCTCTATCGCAGCCTGCTGACCTGAGGAGCGCCGCCGATGACCGCATTGGAGCAATGGCACGCCTTCGTCGAAAGCCGCGACCCGGCCTTGCTATGGGAGCTGCTGGCCGCCGACGCGGTGTTTGAAAGCCCTGTCGTGCACACACCCCAGCGCGGCCGCGAGATCGCCTTCAAATATCTCGTCGGGGCCATGCATGTGCTGGGCGGCGAAGGCTTCCGCTATCTCGGCGAATGGCGCAGCGCCGCCGGCGCTGTGCTCGAATTCGAACGCGAGATCGACGGCGTGCGCATCAACGGCGTCGATATGATCGCCTGGAACGAAGAGGGCCGGATCACCCACTTCAAGGTGATGGTGCGCCCGCTGAAAGCGATCAACCTGCTGCACCAGCTGATGGCCGCCGAGTTGGTGAAGGCGGGGGGCTAAGCATGGCGCGGCCCCGTCCAGGCAGCCCCGCGCGTGTCGAGGCCGGCGCGCGCCTAGGCGTCCACGTCGGCTTCGAGTGCGAATTCCTGAATGAATTCGCGCCGCGGTTCGACCACGTCGCCCATCAGCTTTGAGAACATCTCGTCGGCGTCGTCGGCGTGATTGACCTTCACCTGCAAGAGCACCCGCGCTTCGGGATCGAGCGTGGTTTCCCAGAGCTGATCGGGATTCATTTCGCCCAGCCCCTTATAACGCTGCATCGAAATGCCCTTCCGGCCAGCCGCTTCGATCGCCGCCAGCAGCGAGCGCGGCCCGTACACGGCGGTGGTCTCGCCGCCGCGGCGGAACACCGCGCGCCCCGCATACGTCTCGCGCAACGCCTCGGCGCGATCGGCCAGGCGGCGCGCATCGGACGAAGACAGCAACAGCTTGTCGAGCACCACGCGCTCGGCCACGCCGCGCACGGTGCGCTCCAGCACCAGGGCGTGATCGGGATCGAAGCGGGCGCTCCAGCCCGCCTCGCCCTCCTCGGCGACTTCGTTGAGGCGCTGCGCCGCAGCGCCGGCCGCGTCGTCGCCGGCGCCCGACGCGAACGCGCCAGCCAGCATCGCCTGCTCGAGCACGTCGTCGGGCGCGCGCTGATGCAGCCGCTTGATCAAGGCGCCCACGCCGGCGGCTTCGCGCGCCAGCCGCTTCAGGTCCTCGCCTGCGATTTGAGCCCCGGACTCAAGCTCAAGCACCGCGCCCGCCGACCCTTCCTCGATCAGGAAACTCTCGTACTCGGCTTCGTCCTTCAGATAGCGCCCGCTCTTGCCCTTGGTGGCTTTGTAGAGCGGGGGCTGCGCGATGTAGAGATAGCCCCCATCGATGATCTCCGGCATCTGCCGATAGAAGAATGTCAGCAGCAGCGTGCGGATGTGGGCGCCGTCGACGTCGGCGTCGGTCATGATGA
>CAZNTI010000236.1:0-3999 GCA_964575885.1 uncultured Terricaulis sp. | reverse complement strand
GGTCATCTTCTTGCCGGGCTTGGCCTTGTTAGGGTTGTTGCGGGCTTCGCGCTTGAACACGCCTGCCTGATCCAAGAATCGCGCCACCCGGTCGGTGGGCATGGCGCCTTTCTGCATCCACTCCTGGATCCGCTCGAGTTTCAGGGTGACCCGGCTCGGATCGTCGGATTTGAGGATAGGATTGTAGGCCCCGACCTTCTCGATGAAACGTCCGTCGCGAGGGCTACGGCTGTCGGCCACCACAATGAAATAGTAGGGCCGCTTTTTAGCGCCGCCGCGGGCCAGACGTATTTTCAGGGACATGTCAGTCAGTTCTCCTTTGAACTCTTAGCTTTTTTTGTCGCTTCGGGGAAGCCCCGGCATCGCGCCGGGGAGGCCGGGCAGGCCGCCCGGCAGGGTTTGACCGGGGAGCGGGCGTCCTGAGCCCAATTGTTTCAGGGCCTCCGGCGAGGGCATTGCGCCCCCCATCCCGGGCATCCCGAACGGCATTTTGCCCTTGCCCATGGCCTTGGCCATGTCGGCCATGCCGCGGTGCATCTTCAGGAGGCGGTTCACCTCCGCCACTTCGACGCCAGCGCCGCGGGCGATGCGTGCCCGCCGACGGCCATTCAAAATGTCCGGTTTTGAGCGCTCGCCGGGGGTCATCGAGCGGATAATGCCGATTTGGCGGCGGATCTGGCGGTCGTCGAGCTGTGACTCGCTAATCTGGCCCTTGAGCTTCTGGACGCCCGGCAGCATGCCCATGACGCCCTTAAGGCCCCCGATTTGGATAAGTTGGTTCAGCTGCTTTTCCATATCTTCGAGGTCGAAGCGGCCTTTAGCCAGCTTCTTGGCCATTTTTTCGGCTTCGGCGCGGTCGACCTGCTCGGTCGCCCGCTCCACTAAGCCGACAATGTCGCCCTGGCCGAGGATGCGCCCCGCCACCCGGCGGGCGTCGAACGGCTCAAGCGCTTCGGGGCGCTCGCCCGCGCCAAGGAATTTGATCGGCAGGCCGGTGACCGCCCGCATAGACAGCGCCGCGCCGCCGCGGCCGTCGCCATCCGTGCGGGTCAGGACCAGGCCAGTTAACGGCAATCTTTGATGGAAGCGCTTTGCGGTTTCCACCGCATCCTGGCCGGTAAGGCTGTCGGCGACCAGCAGCACTTCGCCGGGCCTTGCGATCTGGGCGATGGCCGCGGCCTCAGCCATCATCTCTTCGTCGATGGTAGTGCGACCCGCGGTGTCGAGAATGAGCACGTCGTGGCCGCCAAGGCGCGCCGCCGTCATCGCCCGTTTGGCGATTTCCGTGGGCGGCTGGCCCGGCACGATCGGCAGGACGTCGACGCCGACCGCCTTACCGAGCGTAGACAGCTGCTCCATCGCCGCCGGCCGGCGGGTGTCCAGCGAGGCCATCATCACCCGACGCTTCTCGGCCTTGACCAGACGCAGCGCGATCTTGGCGGTGGTGGTGGTTTTGCCAGACCCCTGCAGGCCCGCCATCATGATCACGTTGGGCGGTTCGCCCTCGATGCGCAGCGGCTCTGGCGGCTGGTCGCCGCCCAGCATGTCCACCAGCGCGTCGTGGACAATCTTCACCACCTGCTGGCCGGGCTTCACCGATTTGACGACTGCTTCGCCTACCGCTTCGGCTTTCACCTTGGCGATGAAATCCTTCACCACCGGCAGCGCGACATCGGCCTCCAGCAGCGCCACACGCACCTCGCGCAGCGCCGCTTCGACATCGGCGTCCGACAGGGCGCCGCGTCCGGTTAGCTTGTCGAACACGCCGCCTAGGCGTTCGGTCAGGGCCTCAAACATTCCCACTCCATCGCGCCAAAGCCAAACGGCCCCGCCGGACGATCACGTCGGGCGGGGTGCCTCGCCAGCCTCCGGAGCACTATGCGCCCTGTGCCGGTCAAAGCGCGCTTTGTTAGAGGTTGCGCGAAACCGAGCATGTAGCGGCTGCAATCGGCTCGGTCAAACGCCGGGTTGTCGCGAACGGCCAGAAGTGCGCCGCGCCAACTAGGCGATGCGCCGCGCCACCTCCGCGCCGATGGCGAGCGAGGAGGTGAGGCCGGGGCTCTCAATCCCGAATAGGCACACCAGGCCCTCGACGCCGTGCGCTTGCGGATCGTCGATGACGAAATCCGGCTGCGGCTCGCCCGGGCCGTGCAGTTTGGGACGGATGCCGGCATAGTCCGCAGCCAGCGCGCCGTCCGGAAGGCCGGGCCAGAAGCGCCGGACGGTCGCATAAAAGCTTTCTGCGCGCTCGGGGTCGACGCGGTAGTCTTCCGTCGCGACGAATTCGAGGTCCGGCCCGAAGCGCGCCGCACCCCCCAGATCGCGGCGGTAATGGGTGCCGAGCGCTCCTGGGATCGGCGGGGGATAGATCAGCCGCGCGAAGGGCGCCTTGACGCCCTGCAGCGCGAAATAATTGCCTTTGCCAAAGTGCAGGCGCGGAATGCGTTCGCTGGGGAATGGCGCCAGCTTCTGCGCGCAGGCTTGCGCACCGAGACCGGCTGCGATCACCAGGCGCTGCGCGCTGACAACCATCGGGTCGCCGCCGCCAACGCGAACCTCGAAGCCTTCTGCGCTCATGTCCGCACCCTCGAACGGCGCATTCAGCGCAATGGCGCCGCCGCGCGCTTCGATCTCGCCTTGCAGGGCCAGCATGTAGCCGTGTGCGTCCATGACGCCGCTTTCCGCAGATTCCAGCGCCGCAACGCAGCGCAGCTGCGGCTCGCGCGCATGCACGTCCGCAGCGTCAAGCCAGCGCACCCCCTCGACGCCGTTGATGGCGGCCTGCGCGGCAATTCTCTCGAGCGCCGGGCGCTCACTCTCGTCGGTGGCGATTACGAACTTGCCGCACCGGTCATAGCTGATGCCGTGCGCGTCCAGAAAAGGATAGAGCGCGCGCCGGCCGGCCACGCACAGCCGCGCCTTGAGCGACTCCGTGGGGTAGTAAAGCCCGGCGTGGATGACTTCGGAATTGCGCGAAGACACCCCGGCCCCGATGCGGCCTTCGCGCTCCAGCACCAGCACATCGCCGCCGCGTTGGGCGAGCGCATAAGCGGTTGCAAGCCCCACAGCGCCGGCGCCGACCACTACGCATTCAAAGTCGGCCATGCCCGCCTCCGGGGCCAAGGGTTAATCGAATCGCAAGCAGCCCGCGATAGCCTCAAGCATTACGGGAGAGGGCCTGCAGTGCTCAACTTTCAGGACGCTTCGACGTTCGCTGCCGCTCGCGCGCACGTCTCGAGCTGGCGCTGGCGCATTGCCGTGGGCGCGCTGTTCGCGCTCGGCGCGTCTCTCGTTTTGGACTCCTATGCGGCCGGCTTTGGCTGGTTCCTGGCGGTGGTGCTCACCAGCGGCTTCGACGCCATGCTCGGGCACTCGTATCTGGAGGCGCGCGGCGTCAAGGAGCGCCGCACCAGCGGCATGCTGTTTGTTTGGGGCTGCGCGTTCTCAGTGGCCGTATTCGCGGCAATGACACTCTACCTCGCCGCCGCCGGCGGCGGCCCCGGTCGCATCCTGAGCGCGCTCATGGCGTCCAGCGCGCTGGTAAGCGTGATGTTGTTCCTGTTCCAGGCGCCCGGTTTCATGATGATCACCGCGGCGCCAGCCATGCTTTGCCTGGTGGCGTCCGCATTCATGCCCTTTCAGCCGGGTCCCGCCGAAGCGATCTTGGGCGCGGCGGGGGCGGCGTGCGGCGTCGCCGGCTTCATCGCCTTCGTGGCCCGAGCAGCGCTCTATAACGGGCGCATGCTGGCGGGGCTGAAGCTTGCGCACAAGGAGGCCAAGGACAGGCAATTGGAAGCGGAAACCAAGCGCGCCGAAGCCGAGGAGGCTAACCGTGCGAAGTCGGAATTCCTGGCGGTCATGACCCATGAACTCCGCACCCCGCTCAACGCCGTCATCGGCTATGCCGAGCTGATCAACGAGGATCTTGTCGCCGAGGGGCGCAATGAATTGGCGGGCGACGCCGGGCGCATCGTCGGCTCTGCTCGCCACCTGCTCGGC
>CAZNTI010000235.1:0-4008 GCA_964575885.1 uncultured Terricaulis sp. | reverse complement strand
ATCCCTCACGGGCGCTGGCGCGCGGGGTCGAAGGGGAGGCGGTGCTGGACTGCGTGGTGTCGCCGCGCGGGTTGCTCAGCTGCCAGGTGGCGTCGGAGACGCCGCCGAATTGGGGATTTGGCGCGGCCGCATTGCGCATTGCAGGCGAGCACCAAATGGCCCCAGCGCGCCGCGACGGCGTAGCGGTCGAGGCGCGCTACCGGATGCGGGTTCCGTTCGCGTTGAACTGATCGTGCGCGCGCGGCGTTTCACCGCATTTTGGCCGCGTTTGGCTCGCTTATGCCGGCCCCGAGGGTAGCATCGATCGCGATCAGGGAGAGAAAGACAGATGAAGGTATTCATCGGCGCCGCAATTGCGGCGTTGTTGTTGGCGGGGCCCGCTGCGGCTCAAACGCAGCCCACCCTCACGCCGAATTGCACGGGCTTCGCACCGGCGCCGACCGGGCTGCCCGACGGCGCCACCGCAAACGCCTCGCGCATGAATCAGGGCCGCGAGCGCGTCGCCGAATGGGTGGGCGCCCGCGACACGCGGCTCGCGCAATGTCTCTCCGACATCACGGCGCAGCGCGCGCAGCTGAACGCGCTCGAAGCCGCCTACAATCAGGCTGTCACCGAGAAAGAGGGCGTGATCAACGGCTGGGCGACCGAAACTGAGGAATACAACGCGCGCGGAACGCCGGCGGCGGCGCGCCGCGAGCGTGGCGGCGTGCTCACGCGTCCAGACAACTAAGCCGCAGGCTCGTGCTGCGTCGTCTCTGGCGCATAGCGCCAGAGCGGCGTCAGCAGCGCCAGCAAAAAGGCTGACGCCGCGAGGCCGACGGCGGGTGCGATGGCGGCGCCGCGTGCGCCCCATTGTTCCGCCAGCACGCCCACGACAATGGCGCCGATCGGCGCGCCACCCATGAAGCCCATCGAATAGACCGCCAGCACGCGTCCCAGGAAACGCGGCGAAGCCGAGCTTTGCACGATGGTGCGGCTGGTCGAGATCGCGACGCCCGCCGCAAACCCCCACAGCACCGCCACAACCGCAAACGCCCAAAACGGCTTGTGCACGGCCAGCGTCGCAAGCGCGAGTGCGCTCAGCAGATGTGACACTATGAGCGCGCGACCGGGCCTCCTGAGCGGCGGCATGCGGCTCAGCAGCAGCGCCGACAAGAAGGACGCGCCCCAGAAACACGCGAAAAGGGCGCCAAGCCGCCCCGCCTGCATCTGCGCGTCGCCGCCATAAGCATCGCGCACCAGCAGCGGGAACAGCACCTGGAAGGCCCCTATGACGAACACGCCCGCATAGGCGGCCGAGATCAGCATGGGCGACATGATCGGGTTGCCGAACGCGTAAGCGACGCCGTCGCGAATGTCCTTGAGCGCGCCCGACACGGTGCGCTCATGTCCTGTCGGCTTGGGGGCCTGCAGGCCGAGCGACGCCAGCGCACACAAGCCCAGCGCCAACGCTTGCAGGGCTATAAAGGGCGCCGGCGCCGTCCCCGCTGCGCGGGCGACGAGAATGCCCGCGATCTGGGCCCCGATCTGGACGGCCGTCGTGGTGGCGGCGGCGGTTGAAATCGGGGTGTGACGCCCCAGTTCGGCCTCGCGCGCCAGCACCCCATTCAGCGCGGCGTCCCGCACCGGCATCATGAAGGCCGCGCTTGCGCCCACGAACACCGCATAGACGATGAGCACCGTGTAGGTGAGCCCTCCCAACGCCACCACCGCGCACAGGACAAGCGACGCCAGCGCAAACAGCGACCCCAGCAGCGCCAGCGTCGGCCCCGCACGCGCGCGCTCGGCCAACAATCCCCCGAACATGAGCAGGCAGAACATCGGCGCGGTGAGCGCGAATTGGGCGATGCCGACGCCGCGGCTGCTTGCCTCCAGGAAGAACGCCACCAGCGACGGAAACAGCACGAATTGCATGCCGAAGGCGAAGAAGTAGAGGCCGACGACCACGTAATAGAGCGCAAGCTCGGGCACGAAGCCGAGCCGCGGCCCTCCCTGCCCAGCCTCTGGCGCACTCATGGCCGAAGCCTTAGTCGGCCTCGGGCGGGCGCGCTAGTGTGCGCCCAAACGCCCAGCGCCGAAGTCAGTGTTGACGTCCGCTTAACGCCCGCGTGTTCACGTGGCCCCGCAATGGCCGGCTCGAATCATAGCGATGACCCGTCCCCGCTGGAGCTTAGCGAGCCCCATCGCGGCGTCGCGCGCGACGCGCTGGTGCTGCGCCTGTGCGATATCGTGTCGTGGCCCGAGAGCCGGGTGCCCACGCACGAGCGTCACCTCGCGGCGGATATCCTGGTCGGCCTGTTGCGCACCAGCAACGCTTCGTTGCGCATGAAATGTGCGCAGGGTCTGATGCGGGTCACGGAGGCGCCCAAGGCGCTGCTGCGCTATCTGGCGCGCGACGAGATCGGCGTGGCGCGCCCGCTGTTGGAAGCTGGCGTCGGCTTCGACGATTCAGATCTTGTGGCGGTGGTGCGTGGGGGGGTTGCCGCGCATTGGCTGGCCATCGCCCATCGCCGTGCGCTGACCGAGACGGTGACTGACGCCTTGCTGCAAACCGGCGACCTCGCCGTCACCGAGGCGGTGTTGCGCAATCATGGCGCGCGCCTCTCGATGCAGGGCGTGGACCTGGTGGTGGCGCGATCGCGGCAGGCGCCCTCGCTGCCGGCGCTGATGGTGGCGCGTCCGGAGTTGCGTCCGACCCAAGCGCTGACGGTGTTCTGGTGGGCGGGCTTTGAGCAGCGGCTGCAGATTTTGCGGCGCTTCGCGGTGGACCGTTCGGTGCTGATTCAGGAATTGGCCGAGGTGTTCAAGTTGGCGGCCGTGGAAGGCTGGGCGGACGCCGATACCCGCAAGGCCCTGCAAGTGATCGAGCGCCGCCAGCGCAACCGCGCCGCGGCGGCGCGCAGCGCCTATGGATCGCTTGAAGGCGCGCTCAGCGCTGCCGAGCAGGGCCTCGACCGCAACCTGCTGCGTGAGATCGCCCATCTGGCCGGCGTGAAGCCCACCACCGCATCGCAAATTTTCGCCGACCCCGGTGGCGAGGCGATCGGCGTATTCTGCAAGGCGGTGGGGCTGAAGCGGCCGCTGATGCTTGCGCTCTGGCGCGCCTTGCGCCGGCCCAGCGGCGATCCGGACAGCACCGGCAACGCCCTCGGCCGCGCGGTTTACATCTTCGACACATTGGCGACGGCAAAAGCCCAGTCGGTGTTGCGCTACTGGAACTGGTCCTTCACCGCCGATGCTGTGGATATCGAGCGCATCGATTTTGAAGATGACTCGGTCGAGTTGCCCGTCGCGCGACGGAACGCGGCATTGTTGTTCGGCCGCAACGGCTGACGTGCGGGGTCCGTCGGCGCTGGCGAATCCATGGTCTTGGGTCTAGCGTGAGTCGTCGCGCCGGCCGTGCGGGAGCGCGCATGCTGAGATATTTGGCTTTGTTTGTAGGCTTGTTTTCGCTGTGGCTTGTGGCCACGCAGCGCTGGAGCGCGCCCGGTGATCTGATCGCTGCTGCGATCGCCGGCGGTGTCGCTACGCTGGTGGCGGCGCGTTTGGGCGGCGCCACGGCCGCGTTCGCAAGCGCGCCGCGCGCGCTTTACGCGGCCGCGCGCCGCGCCGCGGCGGTCGTCCGCGGCGCGCTTATGACAGCGCGCGCCGCTGCTGCGGCCGACATCGCGCTGCAGCCTGCCTTGGTGCGCATTCGCGTGCGTTCGCGCAGCGAGGATGCGCGCGCCGCTTTTGCCGATCTTGTCTCAGCGACGCCTGGCCTGGTCGTCGTCGAAACCGAGCCGGACGCGCTCATGGCGCATGCGCTGATGGAGCGTGACGCCGATGCGACGGCGCTGGCGCAGCTTGAGCGTTTAGCGGCGCCCACGCCATGAACGTCGCCGCCGTGATCGCGGCATGCGCGGTGGGCGCGCTGATGCTGGCGCTGCCGCGGCTGCTTTCAGGGCCTACGCTGCACGATCGCGCTCTCGCCGCCAAAACCATCGTGGTGCGCGCGATCGTGGTCGT
>CAZNTI010000234.1:2445-4024 GCA_964575885.1 uncultured Terricaulis sp. | reverse complement strand
GCGCCCTTTCAACGCGAGGTGATAATTGGCCGAACCCTTGCGCGCGTCGACCAGCGCGCCATCGGCCATTGCAGGTTCGTAAGTCAGCCCGAGGTGGGCCCTGGCCCCGAGCGCGGCGAGCAGCGGCGCGCTCGCCGGAGACCCCACCTCCTCGTCCGGACTCAGCAAGACTTCATAGCCCACGCGCCTTGCACCGGGCAGGCGCTCGAAAGCGTCGAGCGCCGCTAGCATAACTGCGATGCCGCCTTTCATGTCGGCAACGCCTGGACCCCTTAAAATCTCACCTTCGCGCCACGGCGTCTGGAACGCATGCGCGGCAGGAAACACGGTGTCGTAGTGGCCGGTCAGGGCGACCTGGATCGGCGCATCCGGACGTACGCGCGCACGCACCGAGGCCCCGTGTTCGACCTCGGCCACCTCACCGTCCGGACGCACCCGCTTAGAGGCCGCCAAGGCCACGCTCTCGGCGTTCCCCGGCAGAGCCGCCACCGCATCCAGCAACTCCGCATGCATGCGCGCCAAGCCGGCGCGTTCGTAGGACCCGGAATTGATCGCCGACCAGGCTTCAACGCGCGTCACCATCGCCCCGGCCCCGGCATCGAGGCGCTCCAAAAGCGGGTCGATCCCGGCGCCCCAAAGAGAGCGCGGCGGCAGGGGCAGTGCGTCCATGGACATTTGCAGCGGACCTTGCCGAGGGGGAAAGAACATGTCCAGCGGCCACGCGCGCCAGCGCCCCGCGGCGCGCAATGCAAAACGGGCCCGGCGTGAGCCGGGCCCGTTCGC
The DNA here is from genome assembly GCA_964575885.1 of uncultured Terricaulis sp. GTDB lineage: Bacteria > Pseudomonadota > Alphaproteobacteria > Caulobacterales > Aquidulcibacteraceae > Vitreimonas. Next base: position 3,241 of record CAZNTI010000234.1, on the reverse strand, counting down.
ATTCACAAGCCGTTCGGCGTCGATCAGCGGAAGCTGATCGTCACCGCGGTACGGCGGTTCAGAGGCTCGCGCACGCCGTCGCGGGTCGCGCGGGCGAGTTCGGTTTCACCACGCGCTTGCGCAGTGATGGCGCCGCCGGCGATGCCGCGCGCGACGAGCGCGTCACGGACGACCGAAGCGCGACGCTCGGACAGACCCTGGTTGTAGGTCGCCGAACCCGACGTATCGGTGTGGCCGACCACCACGACGCTGCCGACGTTGCACTGACGGGCGCGGGCGACCGCGGCGTCGATGGTTTCCAGAGCCGCCGCGTTGAGGTTCGAGCGATCCCACTCGAAGTACACGACGAAGTCCGAAGCCGGGCAAACTTGCGGCGGCGGCGGCGGGGGCGGCGGAGGCGGCGCCGGCGGGGGCGGCGGCGGGGCCGGCGGGATGGGCGCCGCGAACTGCCAACGCAGACCAACCGTCACGCTTTGATCGGTGTAGTCCTGCTCGATATCGGTGGGGATATCGCTGGTCATTTCCGCGCCGTCGGCTTGGAAATAGCGATAGCCGACGTCGATCGAAAGCTGCTCGGTCACGGCGGCGTTGACGCCGACCATGCCCTGATAAGCGATCACGGTGTCGTCGTCGTTGAGTGCGCCGCCGATGCCGACCAGACCGGTGCTCAGGCGTGCGCCACCGACACCGACCCCAATGTACGGCTCAAGCGAACCGCCGCGATTGAAGTCATAGAACAGGTTGGCCATCGCCGACCAAGCATGGACGTCACCGTCCAGGAGGCCGCCCGACGGCA
>CAZNTI010000234.1:0-2345 GCA_964575885.1 uncultured Terricaulis sp. | reverse complement strand
TTGGCCATCGCCGACCAAGCATGGACGTCACCGTCCAGGAGGCCGCCCGACGGCAGATCAAACTGGTTGAAGCGGTGGCCCAGCTCGCCCTCGACCCGGAAGCCGTTCTGGAAGGCGTAGCCGAGGCCCAGGAATTGCGACCAATCCGGCTTGTGGGCGGTCGAAAACTCGACGGCGCTGTTTTCGGTGAACTCCGATTCGCCGTCGAACGAATAGCCAACGTCGGCGCGGCCATACCAGCCCTCCGTAGCGTTAGCGACGCCGGCAGTGCCGGCCAACAAGGCCGCAAGCGCGACGGTCTTGGTGATGCGCGATGTCATATTCACCCCTCTCTGCGATTTCCCCTGCGCCTACGGGCGCGGATTCGCGCGAAACGCGCTTACGGCCGACCCCCACCGCGCTCGCGTGCGACGCCTGGACCATCCAGACAGCCGCGTTGCGCGCCCGTCAGACCGCACCGTTATAGAAGATTTTGGCGCCTGCGCGCGCGAAAGTCACGCGCCGCGCACGCGGCAACCCGGGTTTCGGCGCCCCGGCGCTCGTTTTGAGCCCCGAGCGTTGCGCTGAAGCGACACGAGCCCGAAACGAAAAGGGGCCGCGCCCCCTCCCGGCGCGGCCCCCTCCCCTCATCGCCCCTGCGCTCGCACCCGGGAACCCCGGTCCCGAGCCGCGTCCCCCGCTGAAACTGGAGGAGAGCCCGCACCTTAGCCGCCGCCGCCGCGCCGGCCAGGGGCTTGACCGGTCGACGCCCTCATTTACGGCCAAATGTTGCCAGCGCGTCACAGCGACGCGGGCTAGTGCGCCGTCCACCCCCCATCAACGGGAAGCGCAGCGCCGGTGATCTGGGCGGCAGCCTCCGTGGACAGGAACACCGCAAAAGCGCCGAGCTGAGCGGTGGTCACGAATTGCTTGGTCGCCTGGGCGGCAAGCAGCACGTCGCGCTTGACCTCGGCTTCGCTGATGCCGCGCGCCTTGGCGGTGTCGGGGATTTGCTGTTCCACCAGCGGCGTCAGCACATAACCGGGGCAAATAGCGTTGCAGGTGACGCCGAACTCAGCGCCTTCCAGCGCCACCGCCTTGGTGAGACCGACGAGGCCGTGCTTGGCGGCGACGTAGGCGGATTTGAAGGGCGAAGCGACCAGACCGTGGGCGGAGGCGATATTGAGGATGCGGCCCCACTTGCGGGCCTTCATCGGCGCCAAAGTTGCGCGGGTCAGATGAAAGGCCGCCGACAGATTGATCGCCAGAATGGCGTCCCACTTCTCGATCGGGAACGTCTCCACCGGCGCAACATGCTGAACGCCGGCATTGTTGACGATGATGTCGACGCTGCCGAACGCCTCGCCGGCGGCGTGAGCGAGGGCTGCGATCTGCTCGGGCTTGCTCATGTCGGCGCCGTTGTAGAGCGCGCTGACGCCGTTCTCCGCGGCGAGGCGTGCGCGGATCGCCTCGATCTCGTCGGCCGGGCCGAAGCCGTTCAGCATCACATTGGCGCCGGCGCTGGCGAAAGCACCGGCGATGCCAAGACCGATGCCGCTGGTCGATCCCGTTACAATCGCGTTTTTGCCTTCAAGCGCACGCATGGGAGACTTCCTTGGGGTTGGGAGGCGGCGGACAATAAGCCCAGAGCCTTGTAAACGCAGCCCGCGCGCTGATGACCAAGAAAAATCCTGTCTGAAGCAGCCACGCGATGCCGCTGCGGCGCCACTTGCCCTGCCGCGCCCACGCGTTCAAGGCTTGAGCTTCAGGCAAACAGCGGAGCAGGACCCATGAAACTGAGCGGTTTGGCGGCAGTGGTCACTGGCGGCGCGAGCGGATTGGGTGCGGCCACAGCGCGCGCTCTCGCCGGCGAGGGCGTGAAAGTGGCGCTCTTCGATTTGAACGCCGAGAAGGGCGAGGCCGTCGCTAGGGAAATCGGCGGCGTATTTTGCATGGTGAACGTAACCAGCGACCAGAGCGTCGACGAGGGGTTCGCCAAGGCGCGCGCCGCACACGGCCAGGAACGCATCCTGATCAACTGCGCCGGCGTGGGCAACGCCATCAAGACCGCCTCGCGCGACAAACAGAGTGGCGAGATCAAGCACTTCCCCCTCGATAGCTTCGAGAAAATCATCCAGATCAATCTGATCGGCACGTTCCGCTGCATCGCAAAATCGGCGGCCGGAATGCTGACGCTGGAACCGTTCGAGCACGGCGAACGCGGCGCCATCGTCAACACCGCCTCGGTCGCCGCCGAGGACGGCCAAATCGGCCAAGCCGCGTACTCGGCATCCAAGGGCGGGGTGGTCGGTATGACGCTGCCGATCGCGCGCGACCTCTCCAGCGAGGGCATTCGCGTCAACACC
>CAZNTI010000233.1:0-4038 GCA_964575885.1 uncultured Terricaulis sp. | reverse complement strand
CCGTTCAGCGTGCTGCGCCGCTCCTCCTACGCCACCGCCAGCGGCTATCCGAACGGCGGGGGCGGCCTCGACGGCCTGGTGACGTTTGCGCTAGTGGCGCTGGCGATCTGGCTCGCCTACGCCTTCATTCCCGACGCCCGCGACATCATTCGCGAGGTTCCGCAAACGCTACGAGACCTGGTGTTCACCCTGCGCACGCTTTGAGTTTCATGGGCTCCATAGCCTGGGGCGCGGCGGCGACGTCGCGCCCCTCTTTTTTGTGGACTAGCCCCATGGACCGGCGCCCTTGGCGGAAGCCGCTTCAACGGGGGCAACCCTTCCCCCCGCAAATTTCGCCAGCGCTTCGATGCGCTTTTCGATCGGGGGATGGGTGGCGAACAGGCTCGCGAAATCCGAATGCGGGTTCTCGATGAACATCTCGCGTACCTCGGACGGCGCATTCACTGCCGCGTTGCCAGAAATTTTTTGCAGCGCACTGATCATGGCGTCGGGATTTTTTGTCAGTTCGACCGCACCGGCGTCCGCCAAGTATTCGCGCCGGCGCGATAGCGCAAACCGGATCACGATCGCCAGGCCGTAGGCGATGGCGATCATGACCAGCGCCACGACGATGGCGATCAGCGCGCCGCCGCCGCCCTCGCGGCTCGATGAGCGCCGCGAACTGGTCCCGCCGCCGGTATGCCACAGGCTCCGGAACGCGACCTCCCCAACGAAAGAAAAGATGCCGACGAACACAACCGCGATCACCAGCAGGCGCACATCGTGGTTGCGGATGTGGGTGAGTTCGTGTGCGAGCACGGCCTCGAGCTCCGCGTCGTCAAGGGTGTTCAAGAGCCCGCGCGTCACGGTGATGGAATATTGTCCCTCGTGAAGGCCGGTGGCGAACGCGTTTAAGCCATCCGTCTCCATGATCCGCAGCGCCGGCATGGTAATCCCGCGCGAGATGCAGAGGTTTTCCAGCAGATTGTACAATTGGGGCTCTTGCGTGCGCTCCACCTTACGCGCGCCGGTCGCCGCATCGATGATGTTCTGATAGAAGGCGTAGGCGATCCCAAACCAGAGAATTGCGCCGGCGATGGCGTAAGGCCAGGCGCGCGCCAGCGCATCACCCGCCCAAACGAACGGCCCAGCGATTTCGCTTTTGCCAATCGTGACGCCGGTAAGCCCCGCATAGAGCAGAAAGAGCGCATAGGTCAGCAGCAGCAACAACACCGGAAAGCCGGCCATGAGCAGCACGGTCTTGGAGTTGTTGTTCCAGATATGGGTCTGCAGGCCGTAGGCGCTCATCGCGCGCGCCTAGTTGAACTTCACCTGCGGGGGCGCTGCATCCATCGACGCGCGGCTCTCCTCGCCGACATCGAAGAAGTCACGCGGCCCAAAGCCGAACGGGCCGGCGAACAGCACGGCCGGGAATTGCTCGCGCGCCGTATTGTACTCGCCTACGGCGTTGTTGAAGAAGCGGCGTGCGGCGGCGAGCTTGTTTTCGATGTCGGAGAGTTCGGCCTGAAGCTGCTGGAAATTGGTGTTGGCCTTGAGGTCAGGATAGGCTTCCGATAGCGCGATCAACCGGCCCAAGGCAGCGCCGAGCACGCCTTCGGCCTGGCCCATCGCCTTAGGATCGCCAGTGCGTTCGGCGGTGACGGCGGCGTTGCGCGCCTGGATGACCGCCTCGAGCGTGCCCTTTTCGTGCGCGGCATAGCCTTTGACCGTTTCCACCAGATTGGGGATCAGGTCGTGGCGCTGTTTCAACTGCACATCAACGTCCGCAAAGGCTTGATTGCAATTTTGTTTCAGCGCCACCAGGCGGTTGTAGATGCCGATCACCAGCACGACGAGAACGACGGCGACGATCAGCAGAATTAGGGCGAGACTCATAGGCGCTTGTCCTTAGTGACGGGTGCTGCTGAGCTCTTTAGCACAAAAAGTTAATACTCGTCACATGCAGCGGCGCGACGATGCTCTTCACCATGGCCTGTTTCCGCAGCTGGCGGCTGATACGTGTGCCCACGCCAAAACGAACCGGCGCGGGTGCGCCGCGGGTCCGCGCGCTAGCCGATGACGTCCGAGAAACGCCCGGAGCGTGAGAAGCCCTTGGGCGCCAACTTTCCGGCGCCGCCGCGCTTGCCTCTAAAGTCCCTCCACTCGGGCACTGCGCGAACGCGCCCGGCGGAGTCCTCCCAACTCAGCCCCTCGACCGCGTCGAACACTTTCACGTCGGCCAAGCCGCCATCGCTGTAGCTCTGCAGCTTGACCCCCTTGCCGCGCGTCATTTCCGGAAGCTCCGCGAGTGAAAACACCAGCAGCTTGCGGCGCTGGCCGATCACCGCGACCTGATCGCCGATCACCTTTGCCGCGGCCATCGCGCGTCCATTGAGGATCTGCTTGCCCGAACGCTTGGTCGCCAGCATTTCGGCTTCGGGCACGATGAAGCCGTAGCCCTCGTTGCCGGCGAGTACGCGTTTGGCGCCCTCCTCGTAGGTGAACAGCGCCACCGCTTCATCGATGTCGCCCAATTCGATCGATAGCCGGATAGGCTCGCCGTGCCCGCGCCCGCCCGGCAGCTTATGGGCGTCGAGCGTAAATGCGCGTCCGTCGGACGCCACGAGCAGGAGCTTGTCGGTGGTTTCGCATCGGACGATATGCTGGGCGTGATCGCCCTCTTTAAACTGCAGGCTGGCGAGATCGCCATGGCCCTTGAGCGCACGGATCCAGCCTTTCTCCGACAGGATGACCGTGACCGGCTCGCGCACCACGAAGGCTTCAACGTCGATGTCGGCGGCAACCTCGCTGGCTTGTCCCAGTTCGGTGCGGCGCTTGCCCAGGCCGGTCTTGGGATCAAACAGCTTGCGCGTCTCTTTGAGTTCGCCGCTGAGTTTACGCCATTGCTTGCGCGTATCTTCAAGCAGGCCTTGAAGGTCCTTTTGCTCCTCACGCAGGGCCGCGTCTTCGCGGCGAATCTCCATCTCTTCAAGCTTGCGCAACTGGCGCAGGCGGGTGTTGAGGATGGCCTCGGCCTGCACCTCGTTCAGACGGAAGCGCGCGATGAGTTTTTGCTTGGGATCATCTTCGTTGCGGATGATGCGGATCACCTCATCGAGGTTCAGATACACGATCAGCAAGCCGGCCAGCACGTCGAGGCGAGCGGCGATCTTCTCCAGCCGATGCGCCGTGCGTCGCTTCAGCACGTCGCGGCGGTGATCCAGAAACGCCTGCAGCACCTCCTTGAGGCTCATCACGCGCGGTGCGCCAGCGGCGTCGAGCACGTTCATGTTGAGCGAAATGCGGCTTTCGAGCGCGGTGAGCTTGAACAGGCTTTCCATCATGATTTCGGGCTCGATGGCGCGCGATTTCGGCTCCAGCACCAGACGGATTTCCTCCGCGCTTTCGTCGCGCGCGTCGCCCAGGAGGGGCGCCTTCTTGGTTTCGATCACCGCGGCCAGCGCTTCCAAGAGCTTCGATTTCTGCACCAGATGCGGAATCTCTGTGACGATGACCCGCCATTGCCCGCGCCCCAGGTCCTCGGTGTGCCAGCGTGCGCGCACGCGGAAGCCGCCGCGGCCGGTGTCGTAGGCCTCGCTGATGTTCTCCGGACTCTCGACCACGATGCCGCCGGTCGGGAAATCGGGACCGGGCACAATTCTGATCAGGTCGTCGGTGGACGCCTTTGGGTCGTCGATCAGATACAGGCACGCATCGATCAGCTCGGCGGCGTTGTGCGGGGGGATATTGCAGGCCATGCCGACGGCGATGCCGGAGCCGCCGTTCGCCAAAAGATTCGGGAATGCCGCCGGCAAAACCACCGGCTCTTCCTTGGAGCCGTCATAAGAGGGCCGGAACTCGACCGCGTCCTCGTCGATGCCTTCCAGCAGCGCTTCCGCCGCCTTCGTCATCCGGCTTTCGGTGTAGCGCATGGCGGCGGGGTTATCGCCGTCGATGTTGCCGAAATTGCCCTGCCCCTCGATCAGCGGATAGCGCGCGGCGAATTCCTGGGCTAGCCGCACCAACGCGTCATAGATCGACTGGTCGCCGTGCGGGTGG
>CAZNTI010000232.1:0-4052 GCA_964575885.1 uncultured Terricaulis sp. | reverse complement strand
ATGCCGGGTGCGCCGGGCGCGCGCCCCGGCGGCTTTGCGCCGCAGGACTTCTTCGACGCAACGCGGCTTATCTGCGCGCACCCAAAGGTGCGTAGCATCGATCTCACCGAGTTCGACCCGTCGCTCGACGTCGCTGCGATCTCGGCGCTCACTGCTGCGCGCTGGGTGTGCGAGGCGCTGACAGGCTACCTTGCGCGTTAGCTTGACAGGAAAGCGTTCACCTCGCCCATGAACCGATCGAACTGATCGATCATGATGAAGTGATAACTGTCGTCAATCCTGACGAGCCGCGCGTGCGGAACATTGGCGTATGAGGCGCGCATGAACAAGTCATACTGCTCCGGCGTGATCGGCGCCTGCGGCGGGATCACGTAGAGCGTTGTAAACGGCGCGCGAATGTTGACCAGCTCGGGACGTAGATCGGTGATGATCAGCTCGTGGAAAGCGTTGGCCGCAACGCCGACATCGCTGACGCGAGAATGCTCAAGCACCTCAGCGCGCGCGCTTTCGGTACGCACCATGGTGCTGATGGTTTGCTCCAGCACCGGCGTCACTTCGCCCTGCGGCGCAGCACGCATGCGCTCGCGAATCTGGTCTGCGATCGGGCGGACGCTATCGGGCGTCGCTTGCGGGCCGCCGAACATGGGGCCCATGAAGGGGAACATGTCGACCACCATCAATCTGCCTACCGCCGCGGGATAACGCGCCGCCAGCATTATGCCGATCGATCCGCCCATCGAGTGGCCGATGACGGCTGGCTGTTCGATGTCGTTTTCAGCGATATAGCGCGCGATCTCCTCGGCTGCCGGCGCCGCCACCGGCCCTTCCGCATTGCCGGCGGTGGGAAACCCGGCAAAGCCGTTAAGCTGCACCAGGTGCACCCGGAAATTCTCATCGAGGACATCGGCTGTCGCGGCCCAGATGTCGCGATGCGAATTCAGGCCCGGGATCAAGATCACGTCTGGCCCCTGCCCGCGCGTCACCACGCTGATCCGATCCGAAGCAAAGCCCGACGCGGGCGCCTCCGTCGAGGTCGCACTTGCGCAGGCAGCAAGCATGGCCAAGGAGATCAACACGATACGACGTCGCATGGCTTTGCTCTCCTCGGCGTTGTTATTCCATCACCACAACCAGCTTGCCGGTCGCGGTCCGGTCCATGAGCGCGCGAATGGCCTTTCCGCCCTCTGCCAGCGGATAGCGCGCAGAGATACGCGGCTTAATCTTGCCCTGGCTGTAAAGACCGAAAAGGTCGCGGACATTGCCCTTGTGCAATTCCGGCTCGCGCGCGACCGAGGCCCCCCAGAAAACGCCGACGATGGAGGAACTTTTGAGCAAAGTGAGATTGAGCGGCGGCGCTGGAATGCCCGCCGGGAAGCCGATCACCAGATACCGCCCGTTCCAGTTCATGGCTCTGAGAGCCGGCTCGCAATAGTCGCCGCCGACAGCGTCGTAGATGACATCGGCGCCGCCGCTGGTGGCTTGCTTGAAGTCTTCAGCGAGCGCGCGCGACTGCTCCTTGGCGAAAGCGCCGGGCGGATAAACCACGGTAGCGTCCGCCCCGCATTCCTTGGCGAACGCCGCCTTCTCCTCCGACGACACCGCACCGACGACGCGCGCGCCCATCGCCTTAGCGAGTTCGATGGCGGCAACCCCTACGCCACCTGCAGCGCCCAGGATTAGCACCGTTTCACCGGCTTTGAGTAGTCCGCGGTCCTTCAGAGCGTAGTACGAAGTTCCGTAAGTGAGAATGAAGGCGCTCGCCTCGTCAAAAGGCATACCGTCCGGAATCGGCATCACCCGCGTAGCCGGCGCTTTCACCTTCTCGGCGAAGCCACCCCACCCGATCGAGCCGATCACACGCTGGCCGACGCTCACGCCTGTGACGCCTGCTCCGACGCTTTCGATGACGCCGGCGACTTCGCCGCCCGGCGCAAATGGGCGTTCAGGCTTAAATTGGTATTTGTCGACAACGATGAGCGAGTCCGGGAAATTTACGCCCGCGGCCTTTACCGCCACCACGACCTCGCCCTCACCCGCAATTGGATCGGGAACTTCGGTGAGCTCCAATTCTTCGGGGGGCGCCGACCGTGTGCTCAAAAGCGCTTTCATGGTATCCTCGGGCTTGGTTTCGCCCCCATCTTTCGAGCATTATACGCCACTCGGCAATGTTGGCGGAGCGGCAAACATGACCCGCGGCGGATTTTACTGGCGCTTGGCCCTCTCCATCGTCATCGATCTGTTCGACTTCACGCTGGGTCGCATTCCGATTTTCGGCTCTGTGACCGAGGGCGTCGGCTCCGTGGTGCTGCTGGCGCTGTGGGGGCCGGCCGGACTGGCCTACCTTTGGGAGCTGGTGGAGGTCTCGGACCAGGCCGATAGCTTCGTGCCGACAGCGACTCTGATTGCGCTCTTCGTCGGCTGGCGCGAAGGCATGCTGGGCCGCCGGAGCGGTGACGACAACGCGGTGGCGCCGCGCCAATAGCGTTGCACGGCAGGACGGAATCACGATGTGGAGCAAACGGACCGCGGTCGATGTATGGGCGTTGGCGCTGCATGGCGGCGCCGGAGCCATCGCCGCTCATTCCTATCAGCGCGAGGAAGCGCACATGGGCGATCTGCTTGACCAGGGCGCAGCCATGCTCGCGCGCGGCCAGAGTGCGCTCGACGTGGTGACGGCCATGGTTGAGGCGCTCGAGGCGTGCGGGCTGCATGTCGCCGGCAAGGGCGCCGCCCCCAACGCCATTGGGTACGTCGAACTCGACGCTTCGGTGATGGACGGCGCTACCCGCGCGGCCGGCGCTGTGGCGGCGCTGCGAGGCTTCGTCTCGCCAGTGCGCGCCGCGCGCGCGGTGATGGAGCAGACCAGCCACGTACTGCTGGTCGGCGAGGGTGCGAGCCAGTTTGCGCAAGCTCAGTCTCTGGAGCGCGTGCGCGATCCCGCGAGCTACTACGTTGCCGCAGAGAGCGGCTTGCCCGGTCCCGAGCGCGCCGATACCGGCACTGTCGGCGCGGTCGCAAGAGACATCCAGGGCAGGCTCGCGGCCGCCACCTCGACCGGGGGCTTGCACGGCAAGTTGCCCGGCCGGGTCGGCGATACGCCGATTATCGGAGCCGGCTGCTGGGCTGACCAGCGGGCTGCGGTTTCATGTACCGGGCTGGGAGAATACTTCATGCGCGTCAACGCCGCCGCAGACGTGTCGGCGCGCATCACCTACGCACGGCAGTCTTTAGAGAGCGCCGCGGCCGCTGTGATAGAAGATGTGCGCAGCCTTGGGGGCTATGGCGGCCTGATCGCAGTGGACGCACGGGGGAATGTAACCGCACCGTTCGCCAGCGACGGCATGAAGCGTGGACTCGCGACTTCGGCCGGAGGCCGCGAAGTGAAGACCTTCAGGAGGTGATACGATGAAGTCTATGCTCGCAGTCGCGTCGCTTCTCGTGCTCGCGGCCTGCGCCGGCGCCCCTTCGTCAGGCCGCATCGACTGGTCGTGCGACGGGGGTGCGGCCTTCTCGCTGCGCTATGATCGTCGAGGCGCCGCCGATGTGTTCGCCGGCGGGCAGACATACGTGTTGCCGCCGGTTCAATCCGGTTCCGGCGCACGCTACTCAGACGGCGCTGTGGAATATTGGGAACGACAGGGCGGCGCCACGCTCACCGGCGCCGCCGGCGGGCCGTATACAAATTGCAGAAGGGGTTGAGGATGAGGACGCTTGCAGCCATCGTCGCAATGTTGGCGCTCAGCGCATGTGTGTCGCACAATTTCAGCGAAGGCCGGCGCGACAACTGGCGCTGCGACGACGGCAAGGCGTTCAGCCTCCGCACCGTCGGTGAGGCAGTCGAAGTGTACGCGTCCGGCGTCACCCATCGGATGCAGCCTTCCGGCGAGAATCAATATGCCGACGGCGATGTTGCCTACGCCGTCGAACGCGGCCGCGCCACGCTGACCGGCGTCCACGGCGGGCCATTCGTGAACTGCCGGCGGAGCGGCTGGTTCTAGGTGCGCGGCTATTTCGGCATCGGCGCCGAGGGCATCTCGAAGCCTATGAATTTG
>CAZNTI010000231.1:0-4058 GCA_964575885.1 uncultured Terricaulis sp. | reverse complement strand
CAACGTGCGCCTAAGCCAGCAGCAGGAAAGTGCGCAGCGCATCGCTGAATGGCTCGACGATCATCCCGGCGTGGCGCGCGTGCACTATCCGGGGCTGGCAAGCCACCCCGGTCACGCGTTGGCCAAGCAGCAACAGAGCGGCTTCGGCGCCATGCTGAGCTTCGAACTGGCCGACCCGGCCCGTGCGCGCGCTTTCATTGCAGGGCTCAAGCTTTTCACGCTGGCGGAATCGCTCGGCGGCGTTGAAAGCCTGGTCGCCCATCCCGCCAGCATGACGCATGCGGCGATGAGCCCGGAGGCGCGCGCCAACGCCGGCATCAGCGACGCGCTGTTCAGGCTTTCGGTCGGCATCGAACACGGCGACGATCTGGTCGCCGACCTGCAGACGGGGCTCGGGCTTCAGGAATAGTCGACGCGCGCGAGGTAAAGCCCATGCGGCGGCGCTACCGGGCCGCAGCGCGCGCGGTCAGCGGCGGCGAGCGCGCCCGCCACGTCGTCGGCGCTCATCTTGCCGAGGCCCGCCTCCACCAGCGTGCCCACCATCGAGCGCACCTGACGATGGAGAAACGAGCGCGCCACGCACCAGATGGCGATGTTATCCTCGTCCGTGCGCAGCACGTCGCACGCGTCCAACGTCTTTACCGGGCTCTTGGCCTGGCACTGGCTGTCGCGGAAGGTGGTGAAATCGTGCTGGCCGAGGAGCCGTTGCGCGGCGGCGTGCATCGCCTGCGCATCGAGCGTCTGCCCCACGCGCCAGCAGCGGCCGCGATCGAGCGTGAGCGGCGCACGACGGTTGACGATGCGATACACGTAGGCGCGCCGCACGGCGTCGAAGCGCGCGTGGAACTCGGGCCCCGCCGCCTCAGCCTTCAGCACTGCGACCGGATGCGGACGCAGATGCGCGTTGAGCGCCTCGGCGAGCTTCCAAGACTCGAACGGCTTGCCGATATCGACGTGCGCGACTTGCCCGCTTGCGTGCACGCCAGCATCCGTGCGCCCGGCGCCAATGACATCGCTGCGCTGGCCGGTGAGTTTCTCCACCGCGTCTTCAAGCGCGCTCTGCACGCTTGGCGCTTCGCTCAAACGCTGCCAGCCCGAAAACGGACCGCCGTCATATTCTATCGTCAGCTTGAAGCGCATCCGCCTCTCTAAACCGCTTTCCGGGCGGAAAACCGCGCACACTTTTCCTGAAAGCGGTCTAGCTGCGGCGGTAGTCGAGCATGGCGCAGGGGCGTGCGCCCGCCGCACCCGGTGCGCCGCCGATGACGCCGAGCACTTTCATCGCCGGCTCACCCGGCCCCGCCGGCTCCCAGACCACCACGAAATCGGGGGTTTGGGCGGCGCAGATGCCGCGCCCGCTGGCGGCCTTGGTCTCTTCGGTCACCCGGTAAACCAGCACCTGGGGCTCTTCGACGGCGATCCCCAGCAGCGCCCGAAGGGTCTGGCCCTCGACCTGGGTCGCCGGCGAAATCGCGCCGCTAATCTGGGCTTCCAAAACCAAATCGTTTTCGCCGCGCAGCGTCAGCACTTCCTGGGCGTCGGCGCTGGAGCCGGCGTCAGGCAGGCGCAATGTCATGGAGACGGTGAGCCCCCCTGTGGCGACGCGCGCCGCATCATTTGCGGGCGCAAACACACGCGCCGGCTGGCCTTCCGGCGCCGGCGCCTCCAGCTGGGGCGCGGTGGAGGCGGTTTCGCTTTCGGGGGCGGGTTGCCCGCACGCCGCAAGGCAAGCGAGCGACAGCAGTGCCAATGCGGTGCGTGAGATCATCGATAGCCTCCGACTGGGGTCTTAGCGGCGTCGCCGCGGGGCTTCAATGTTTAGCCGAGGCGCACGCCCGCAGGCGCCGGCGTACCTCGCAGGAAGGTCGCGGCGTCGAGCCCGGCGCGCCCCTCGCGCTTGAGGCTCAGCAAGCGCACGGCGCCCTCGCCGCAAGCGACCAGCAAGGAATCGTCGAGCGTCTGGCCGGGAGGGGCCGCCGCGCCGAGCCCGAGCCGCGACATGAGCACCTTCACACGCGCGCCGTTCAACTCGAACCAGGCGCCCGGCGTCGGCGAGAGACCGCGGATCATGCAATCGACCTCGCGCGCAGGCCGCGTCCAATCGATGCGGGTCTCGGCGGGGGTGATCTTGTGCGCGTAGGTGACGCCAGCCTCGGCCTGCGGCGTTTCGACGGCTGCGCCGCGCTGCACTTGCGCGAGCGCTGCGACCAGCAGCGGCGCGCCAAGTGCTGCGAGCCGGATGTCGAGCCTGCCGGCGGTGTCGTCGATATCGATCTCGGTTTCAGTACTTGCGAGTATGGGGCCGGTATCCAGCCCCGCTTCCATGCGCATCACCTGGACGCCGGTGACGCGATCCCCGGCCATGATGGCGCGCTGGATTGGGGCCGCGCCGCGCCAGCGCGGCAACAGCGACGCGTGCAAGTTAAACGCTCCGAGCCGGGGCGCGGCGAGCACGGCTTTCGGCAGGATAAGCCCGTAGGCGACCACGATCGCGGCGTCGAGGTTGAGCGCTGCGAAGTCCGCCTGCGCTGCCGCCGTCTTCAAGCTGCCAGGGGTGCGCACCTGGATGTCGCGCGCGGCCGCGAAGGCGTGCACCGGGGTCGGGCGCTCCTGCCTGCCGCGCCCCGACGGACGCGGCGGTTGCGAATACACGCAGGCAACGTCATGGCCGGCGTCGATGAGCGCCGCCAAAGCCGGCAACGCAAACGTCGGCGATCCCATAAACGCGATGCGCATTGCTCATCCCCCAAAGCGAGGGCGCGAGCGCTTAGTGCAGCCCGGTTTCGCGCTGCATGCCCGTCAAGAACGCGCGCAGCGCATCGGCAAGCTCGCAGGCGGCGGCGTGCGCATCTTCGCGCTGATCGACGGGCAGCGCATCGAGCAGTTCGCGGCAAACGTCGGCGTGCTCGATATCGGCGACCTCATGCACCTCGAAGAATTTAAGGGCGCGCGGCGCGGTCACGTCATAGCGCTCGACCAGACCTTTGATCTTGGTGCGGGCGATGGCCGGCAGCTGGTTTTCGTAAGCGTAAAGCGCGGCGATGCCGGCGGCGTAGGATCGCCGCGACAGCGTGCGAAAGGTCTCGATCAAGGCCCGGGTTTCGGCGTTGAGGCGTACCCCGCGCACATCCTGTTCGTCCGCGCCCAGCGCTTCGGCGAAGGCGAGCCAAAGCGTGGCGTGATCGTCGCGGCCTTCGCCCAGGCCCTCCTCCTCGGCGAGGTTTTCCGCCAGCAACCGGCGGCCGCCGGCGTCCGGGCAATTGGCGTGCACGGCGCTCACCGCGCGCGGAAACGCTTCGACGTGGTGAAAGTATTGCTTGGCGTACGCCTTCAGCGCGTCGTGGGAGAGGCGGCCCTCTTCCCAGGCGATGTAGAAGGGATGCGACAGCATAGAGCGGGCTTCGATCGCCGCGTCGATCGCCGCCGACGTGCAGACAAAACCGCGAAACGCATCAGTCATGGATTTTCTGACCCCAAGCCTCGTTCGGCGCACCGGCGCACCGAACGGGGCGCGACATTACGGGTTTCTGCGCCCAAGAAAAGAGGCGCCGCGCCTCAAAGCCGGCGGCTGCCCTCGTCCTCATCGGCGGCGCGCCTGGCCTTCTTCAGCTTGCGCAGCGCGTTTTCGCGCTTCAGGCGCGAAAGGTGGTCGATAAAGAGCACACCCTCGAGGTGGTCCATCTCGTGCTGGATGCAGACCGCAAACAGGCCTTCAGCGTCCTCTTCGACGGCTTCGCCCCGGTAGTTCAGGTAGCGCAGCTTGACCCGGGCCGGCCGCTCCACCTCGTCGAAAATCTCCGGCACCGACAGGCAGCCCTCCTCGTAGGGCTGGGTTTCCTCGGACGCCCAGAGAATCTCGGGGTTGACGAAATAGCGCGGCTGCTTGTCCTCGCCTTCGCGGGCCAGGTCCATGACGATAATGCGCAGCGGCTCGCCCACCTGGATGGCGGCGAGGCCGATGCCAGGGGCGTCGTACATGGTTTCCAGCATGTCATCCATGAGCGCGCGGTGTGCGTCGGTCACCGCGCCCTCGACGGGCAGCGATTTCTGCTTCAGGC
>CAZNTI010000230.1:1875-4059 GCA_964575885.1 uncultured Terricaulis sp. | reverse complement strand
CGGGCGGTTCGAGCGGCGGGGGCGCTCAGCAGCAGGCGCCCGCAAGCCGGCAGGAGCGGCTCACTTCCGCTGAATCCTATATGCCGTTGCCGACCCTGTCGGCAGGCGTCCTGCAGCGCCGCGCCAGCAGCGGCACGCTGGTGGTGGACATGGGGGTTGACGTCGCCGACGCCGCCTTGCGCGCGCGCGCGAGGCTCAATGCGCCGCGGTTGCGTGACGCCTTGCGCACCGCGCTCGCGACCTACGCCATGATTTATTATCGTGATCGAACCGCGCCGGACCCCGAGCAATTGACGCGGCTTATGCAGCATGCAGTCGATCAGACGCTCGGTGCGAGCGGGGCCAGGGTGCTGCTCGCCAACATCATCTATCAGCGCCGGCAAAGCTCCTGAGCGCTCAAGCGCCGCGGCAGGCGATCGGAAAGATGACGCCGGTGACGCTGCCGCGCACCGGCCTGCGGTAGATCTGGCGCGGTTCGTCGCGCGCCACCACGGTCTCGTTGGCGCCCATGAACTGGCGCTCGACGACGATGAACTCGCCGCTGTCGCACTGAAAGCGGTAGTGCAGTCGCTCCAGTTCGTAGCGGATGGTGGTTTCGGTGGTCTCGGTGTCCACGCGGAACAATTGCCCTGAGCCGTGGCGCACCTGAATCCAGATGTCGGCGGTGCCATCGGCGTTTCGCGTGATGGTGCGCTGGTTGAAATGCACCTCGCCGCGCGGACAATTCTCGTCCGGCGCGCAGCTGCGCTGGCGCGCCACCAGCAGCCAGTCCGGCATGTTGCGGGTGGTCGCCAGCACGATATTTCCGGTCTGCGCGCCGGCGCCGGGGGAGGGCGCCTCGCCCGCCTCGCCGCAGCTGGCCAGGACGAGCCCAGAGAGGGCGATGAAAACGCTGCGCCAATACTTCATAACTCGCATTTTGGGCGGCGCCGCCCGGTGAGCAAGTCACATCGCTGAGATGCCGCCATCAATTTTGATTTCTGAGCCGGTCACGAACCGGCTTTCGTCCGAAATCAGGTAGACCGCCGCCATGGCCACGTCCTGCGGTGCGCCGATGCGCCCGAGCGGCACCTGCCTGCCAAGCTTGGCCTCGGCCTCTTCCTTGCCGAACATGGCCCGGATGGGATCGAGAATAGGGGTGTCGATGAAGGTCGGGTGTATGGAGTTCGAGCGAACGTCCAGGCCCTTCTTGGCGCAATAGAGCGCGATGTTCTTCGAGAGCAGCCAGACAGCGGCCTTGGAGGCGTTGTAACCGGGCGAGGTATGGTTGGCGATAAGGCCCGCGATCGAGCTGATATTGACGATCGAACCGGGCTGGTTCTTGGCCAGGTATTTGATGGCGTGCTTGGCGCCCAGAAACACTGAATCGACATTGACGCTCATCAAGCGGCGGAAGCCTTCGAGCGACAATTCCTCGATGCCGCCCTCGCGCGATGAGATGCCGGCATTGTTGACGAGGCCGGAAATGCCCCCCATCGCGGCGTTGGCGGCATCGAGCGCTGCGATCCACTGGCCCTCGTCGGTGACATCGAGCGCATAGGCGCTGGCGACCTGGGCGCCGTGCGCCTCGTTGATTGCGGCGGCGACCGCTTCGCCGCCCGTGAAGTTCACATCCGCAACCGCAACCCGCGCGCCTTCCGCCGCCAGTGCGTGCGCCATGGCCGCCCCCAGGCCCTGCGCGGCGCCGGTGATGAAGACCTTCTTGCCTGCAACGCGACCGCTCATTGTCGTTCTCCCTATGGTCACAGCATGCGTCGGGACGCCGCGCGTTGGAAGCGCGTGCGCGTTCCCGACGCAGGGACAAACGCCCCAAAAGCAATTACCTCATAAAAAATATTGAAATCGCCAAACGCTCGCAACAACGCGCCGCGCGAAGGGGAATGAGCGATGGAATGGGACGCACTGCTGCTCTCGCGCCTGCAATTCGCCTTCACGGTCGGATTTCACATCATCTTCCCGGCCTTCACGATCGGGCTCGCCTCGTTTCTCGCAGTGCTCGAAGGGCTTTGGCTCTTCACCAAGAAACCGCTGTTCAAGAACCTGTACCTGTTCTGGATAAAGATCTTTGCACTGTCGTTTGGCATGGGCGTCGTATCGGGCGTCGTGATGTCCTACCAGTTTGGCACCAATTGGAGCGTCTTCTCCGCCATGGTCGGCAGCGTCATCGGACCGCTGCTTGCCTAC
>CAZNTI010000230.1:0-1865 GCA_964575885.1 uncultured Terricaulis sp. | reverse complement strand
ACCGCGTTTTTCCTGGAGGCGTCCTTCCTCGGCATTATGCTGTTCGGCTGGAAGCGGGTGGGGCCGGGGCTGCATTTCGCCTCGACCTGCATTGTTGCGGTCGGCACGCTGATGAGCGCGTTCTGGATCCTCGCCGCCAATTCCTGGATGCAGACGCCGCAAGGCTGGGAATGGGCCGCCGACGGCACGATGGTGGCGACCAATTTCTGGGATGTTGTTTTCAATCCCTCGCTGCCCAGCCGCTTCGCCCACATGGTGCTGGCCGCGTATTTGACGACGGCCATGGTGGTCGCGGCTGTCTCTGCGTTTGCACTTCTGAAGGACAAAGCGCTGCCTGAAAGCCGCACGGCGCTTCGCATGGCGGTGCTGATGATGGCGATCGTCGCGCCCTTGCAAGTCGTGGTCGGCCACGAGTCAGGCGTCGTGGCGCACGAACACCAGCCGGCAAAAGTCGCTGCGATGGAGGGCTGGTGGACGACGCGGTCACAGCAGCCGACCATTCTGTTCGCGTGGCCGGACGAAGAGGCGGAGCGCAATCACTTCGAGATCGGCGTCCCCGGCGCGGGCTCATGGGTAGTCGCCGGGAGCGCCGACGCCGAAGTGCAGGGGCTCGACGCCTTCGCGCCAGAAGATCGCCCGCCCGTCTGGATCGTGTTCTGGGCGTTCCGCGTCATGGTGGCGATGGGCGTGGCGATGGTGGCGCTCGGGCTTTGGGGCGCGGCGGCATGGGCGCTGAAGCGCATCGATACGTCGCGTTGGTATCATCGAGCGCTGGTGCTCGCCGGACCAACCGGCTTCATCGCTGTGCTCGCCGGTTGGATCGCCGCTGAAGTCGGGCGACAGCCTTACGTCGTCTATGGCGTCGTGCGTACAGCTGACGCGGTCTCGCCGGTCAGCACTGCGTCTGTGGCGACGTCGCTCATGTTCTTCATCGTCGTCTATGCGATCGTGTTTAGCGCCGGCGCTCTCTACATCTTGCGTCTGATGGCAAAGGGGCCTGAGTCGAATGAAGCGCCGCCGAAGGATACGGGCGAACCGCCTGGCACGCCGCTCGGCGCCGGCGTGCAGGAGGCGACCTGATGTTTGGCCTCGAACTCTCCATGATTTGGGCGGTGCTGATCGCCGTCGCGGTTTTCCTCTATGTCGCGCTTGACGGTTTCGATCTCGGCGTCGGCATTCTCTTCCCGTTCGCCAAGGGTGCGCGCGAGCGCGACCACATGCAGGCGGCCATCGCGCCGGTTTGGGACGGCAACGAGACGTGGCTGGTTCTCGGCGGCGGCGGTTTGTTCGCGGCGTTTCCGAAAGCGTATGCGGCGCTAATGCCTGCGCTTTATGCGCCGATCATTCTGATGCTGCTCGCGCTCATATTTCGCGGCGTAGCGTTTGAATTTCGTCATCACGGACGCGGGCGCGGCAAAGCGTTTTGGACGGCTGCGTTTGCCGGTGGCTCGCTCGTTGCGGCGATCGCGCAGGGTTTCGTGTTGGGCGCCTTCATCCAAGGCGTGAACATCGTCGACGGCCAATTCGCGGGAGGCGCGATGGATTGGCTGACGCCGTTCTCGATCCTCGTCGCGGTTTCGCTTGTCGCAGGCTACGCTTTGCTCGGCGGCTGCTGGCTCGTGTTCAAGACTGAAGGCGAGCTTTACGAGCGCGCGCGCAAATGGGTGACGCGCCTTGCCGTGCTGACGGCGCTCGCCATGGGCGCGGTGAGCATTGCCACGCTTGGCGTCGATCCGCGCGTCACCGCGCGCTGGGGCTTTACGATGACGAGTATCGATTGGTCATCGTTCAGCGTACTGGCGCCGTTGCCGATCGCGGCCGTCGCGATTTGCTTCGCGCTGTGGTGTCGCTGGAAGGGCGCGCCG
>CAZNTI010000229.1:0-4063 GCA_964575885.1 uncultured Terricaulis sp. | reverse complement strand
GGAGATGGTCATGGAGGCGCTCGCGGTGCTCGATCCGGTGGCCTATGTGCGCTTCGCCTCGGTGTATCGCGACTTTCGCGCGGCGGGCGATTTCGCGATTTTCATCGAGGAATCCGGAAAGACCAAGAAAAGCGGCAAAAGTTCCGACTAACGTGGGGCCATGACCCGCCCCCACGTTACCTTGAAGCTCGCCACCAGCCTCGACGGGCGCATCGCGACTGCAGCCGGCGAGAGCCGCTGGATCACCGGAGAGGCCGCGCGCGCGCGCGTTCACCTCATGCGCGCCGAGGCCGGGTTCGTGATGATCGGCGCCGCAACTGCACGCAGCGACAATCCCTCGCTGCTCGTGCGCACCGATCCCCCGGCACTGCGTCAGCCCGCGCGCGTGGTGGTGACGACGCGGTTCGACATTGGCTTCGAGGGCAAGTTGTTTGAGAATATCGATCAGTCCGCCCTGATTGTTTTTGGGGCCGAGCGCGCGGGTCCTGCGCGGCAGGCGATCCTGACCGGCGCCGGCGCGCGGGTGGAAGAAGTGGCGCGCGCCCCCGGCGGCTTAGACCTTGGCGCGGTCTTGGTCAGGCTTGCAGAGATCGCGCCCGGCGGCGTGCTGGCGGAGGGTGGCGGCGCGCTGGCGGCGTCTTTGATCGCCGCCGATTGCGTGGACCGGCTGGAGTGGTTCCGCGCGCCGTTGGTTCTCGGCGCCGAGGGACGCCCCGCGATCGGCGCGCTGTCGCTGGGTCAGCTGGCGGATGCGCCGCACTGGCGACGCGTTGCGGTGCGCGAACTCGGCCCCGATCTATGGGAAACATACGAGCGGACCTGAGAGCATGTTCACCGGAATTATCACCGCCTTGGGCGAAGTGCGCAGCGCCGAGCCGCGCGCGGGCCTGGTTCGCCTCGCCGTCGCCAGTCCCTACGACGCCGACAGCGTCGAGATTGGGGCTAGCATCGCCCATGACGGCGTCTGCCTGACGGTGGTGGAAAAGCAGCCCCAGCTTGCCGGCATGATCCACGTGGTTGAGGTCGCCGCTGAGAGCCTAGCGCTCACCACCATGGGCGCCTTGAGGACCGGCGATAGTGTGAACCTGGAGCGGTCGCTGCGGGTCGGTGACGAACTGGGCGGCCATATCGTGCAAGGTCATGTCGATGGCGTCGGCGAAATTCTTGCCGTGTCGCCCGATGGCGCAGGCTGGCGGCTGCGGATCAGGCCGCCGCCGGCGATTGCGCATCTGATCGCGCCCAAGGGCGCGATCACCGTCTCGGGGGTGTCGTTGACGGTGAATGAGGTGGACGATGGCGGCTTCGGCGTGCTCATCATTCCCCACACGTGGTCGGTCACGACGCTTGGTCGGCTGAAGCCCGGCGACAGCGTCAATCTGGAAGCTGATGTAATGGCGCGCTACGCGGCGCGCCTTGTGGAAGCGCGGAGAAATCCATAGATGGCGACGCCGTCTCCCCTACCGGAAATGAAGCGCGCAATTTCGCCCATCGCCGAGATCGTCGAGGAAGCGCGCGAAGGGCGTATGTTCATCCTGGTGGACGCGGAGGATCGCGAGAACGAGGGCGATCTCGTCATTCCGGCGCAGTTCGCCACGCCCGCCCAGGTAAACTTCATGGCCAAGTACGGGCGCGGCCTCATCTGCTTGGCGCTGACCCAGGAGCGCACACGTGCGCTCGGGCTTGAGCCGATGGCGCCGCGCAACCAGGCCCGGCTTGGCACCGCCTTTACGGTTTCGATCGAAGCCAAGGAGGGCATCTCTACCGGCATCTCCGCCGCCGACCGCGCGCGCACCATCGCGGTGGCGATCGACGCCAGCAAGGGTGCGCACGACATTGTCTCGCCAGGGCACGTGTTTCCGCTGATGGCGCGCGAAGGCGGCGTGCTGGTGCGCGCGGGTCATACAGAAGCCAGCGTCGATATCGCCCACGCCGCGGGACTCAACCCATCCGCGGTGATTTGCGAGATCATGAACGACGACGGCGCTATGGCGCGACTGCCGGATTTGATCGCGTTTGCGCAGTTTCACAATTTGAAGATCGGCGCGATCGAAGACCTGATCGCATATCGGCGCATCAACGATCGCTATATCGACCAAGTCCGGGAGACCGCAGCGCCGTGTCGCCCAGGCTCTGGTTTCCGGCTGGTGGTGTTCCGCAATCGTCTGGACGGTGTCGAGCATGCAGCGTTGGTGAAAGGCGAGATCGACGGCAAAAAACCAACCCTAGTGCGCGTGCATCGCGTCGATTTTGTCGCCGACGTGATGGGCGGTTACGGCGATCGCGCCAATCTCGTCGCCAAGGCGTTGGATGAGATAGAGGCCGAGGTCGCAGGCGTGCTGGTGCTGCTGCGCGATCTTGTTCCCGACGTGCTGTCGCGGCGCATCAAGGGCGAGCCGCCGGAGCAAGAGGCGGACGACGAATTGCGGGTCATCGGCCTCGGATCGCAGATTCTGCGCGAACTGGGGGTGAGGCGCATGGTGGTGCTTTCCAACACGCCGCATCGTCTTGTCGGCCTTGAGGGGTATGGTCTGTCGGTTGACGGCTGGCGCGGGTTCAAGCCGTGAAGGCCGCCAAGAAATTCAAACTCGCGAAAATGCCGGGCGTGCGCGTGCTGCTCGTCGTCGCTCCTTACTATCGGGCGGTGGCCGACCATCTGCAGCGCGGCGCCGAGGCGGTGGCGGAGAAGGCCGACGCCGTGCTCGACCGTGTGTTCGTTCCCGGCGCTTTCGAGATACCGGGCGCGATCGCCCAGGCGGCGCGTGGCGAAAGCTATGAGGGCTTCGTGGCGCTTGGCTGTGTCGTGCGCGGCGAGACCAGCCACTATGACTATGTCTGCGGCGAGCGCGCGCGGGGCCTCATGGATCTGTCCACGCGCGAGCGCCTGGCCATCGGGTACGGGATCTTGACGGTGGACACGATTGAGCAGGCGGTGGCGCGCGCCGATCCCGAAGCGGGCGACAAGGGCGGCGAGGCGATGCGGGCATGCCTTGCCATGGTTGCGCTGCAACGCCGCTTCTCTGAGCTTGCGCAATGACCGACGGCGAATTGCTGGCGCGCAGCGCGGCGCGCCTGGCCGCGGTCCAGGCGCTCTATCAGATGGAGATCTCAGGCGCCTCCACCGCTGACGTGCTGGGCGAGTTCGCGGCCGGCAAACTGCCGCGCGCGACAGAGGCGACCTATGCCGAGGTCGAGGGCGACGCCGACCTTTTCAAAACCGTCGTCGAGAAAGCCGTTGAACGGCAAGCAACCCTCGACCGTGCGATCGCGCGCCATCTTGGCAAAGGCTGGCGGCTGGAGCGTATCGACGCCGTGGCGCGCGCGATCCTCCGCGCTGGTGTTGCGGAACTCGAGCAGCGCCGCGACATCCCCACGGCGGTCGTCATTGATGAATATGTGGAAATCGCCAATTCGTTCTTCGAAGGGCCTGAACCCGGCTTCATCAACGCCACGCTCGACGCTTGCGCGCGCGACTTGCGTTCCGCTGCAACTGGCGCATAAGCGCGCGCGTGTCCGCAGATGAATTCGAGGTGATTCGCACGCTGTTCGCGCCCTTGGCGCGAGACGGCGCCGCACGCGGCCTCATCGACGACGCCGCCGTGATCGAGCAGTCGGGCCCGCTTGTGGTCACGACCGACGCTATCGTCGAAGGCGTGCACTTCCTTGCTGACGACCCGATCGAAACCATCGCCATGAAAGCGCTGCGCGTGAACGTCTCCGACCTTGTCGGCAAGGGTGCGCGCCCAAGATTTGCGTTGCTTACATTGATCTGGCCCGAACATCGGGCCGCTGCACAGCTTGCCGACTTTGCGCGCGCGCTTGGCCGCGATCTTGAGCATTTCGGCGTGGCGCTGATTGGCGGCGACATCGTCTCGACGGCGGGGCCGCTGACGATTTCCATGACCGCGTTCGGCGAGCCTTTGGGGGCGCGGACGCCGGCGCGCGCCGACGCGCGCCCGGGCGAGGACGTCTGGTTGGCCGGTGGCGAGATTGGCTCGGCCTGGCTTGGCCTGCAGCTGCGCACCGGGCGCATCTCTTTCGAGGCCGTGGCGCGCGGCCGGGAGGC
>CAZNTI010000228.1:0-4081 GCA_964575885.1 uncultured Terricaulis sp. | reverse complement strand
CCGGCACGGGGCGCGAGCTCTAAACCCCCAGGCACCGCGGGGGGCGGCTGGCCCCGGGCGCGGTTGTCGGCGCCGACGCGATCCGCGCGCCCGACGGCGCGCCGGTGGGCCGCCGCGACGCCACCGCCGAGGCCATCGAAGCGGCCCAGACTGCGGCCCGCCATCTGGTCGGGCGCACGGTCGCTGCAGTGGAGCAGGACTTGATCCTTGAAACGCTGACCCATTGCCTCGGCAACCGCACCCACGCCGCCCACATCCTCGGCATCTCGATCCGCACCCTGCGCAACAAGCTCAAGCAATATTCCGACGACGGCCTGAGGATACCACCGCCGCCCACCGGACAAGCTGCGTGAGGCGCTAACCCATGACCGACGCCGCACAACCACAGCGTCCCGGCTTCACTCTGACCGACCTGCGCACTTCGGTGATGCGCGGCGAGATCGCTCTGGCCGCCGGAGTGCTCGGGATTCTGGCGATCATGCTGGTGCCGCTGCCGCCATGGCTGCTGGATTTCCTGCTCGCCATTTCGATCGTCTCGTCGATCCTGATCCTGATGACGGCGCTGATGATCAAGAAGCCGCTTGAATTCACCGCGTTTCCTTCGGTGCTGCTGTTGGCGACTCTGCTGCGGCTAGCGCTCAACATCGCCTCGACGCGCCTCATTCTCGCCAACGGCCAGAACGGCGAGCACGCCGCTGGCGAGGTCATCGCCGCCTTTGCGCGCTTCGTGATGGGCGGCGAATTTGTGATCGGGGTGATCGTGTTTGCGATCCTGGTGATCGTCAATTTCGTGGTCATCACCCGCGGTTCGACCCGCATCGCCGAGGTGGCGGCGCGATTCACTCTCGACGCCATGCCCGGCAAACAGATGGCGGTAGACGCCGACCTCTCCTCCGGGTTGATCAACGAGAATCAAGCGCGAGAGCGGCGCAAGGCGCTCGAGGATGAAAGCGCTTTCTTCGGGGCCATGGACGGCGCCTCCAAATTCGTCCGCGGCGACGCGATCGCCGGCCTGCTCATAGTGTTCATCAACATCATCGGCGGCATCATCATCGGGATGACCTCGCACGGCATGAGCTTCGAGGACGCCGGCACCACCTACACCCTACTCACCGTCGGCGACGGCCTCGTTACCCAGATACCGGCGCTGATCATCTCGGTGGCGGCGGGCCTGCTGGTCACCAAAGCCGGTATCGATGGCGCCGCCGATAAGGCGTTGGCCAAGCAACTCGCCTCCTATCCGGTAGCGCTCGGCGTCGTCGCGGCATGCGCATTCGGTGTCGGCGTGCTTCCGGGGATGCCGCTCATCCCGTTCTGGTCGCTCGCCGGCGCGGCGGGGCTGCTGGCTTGGCGCTTGCGCCAAGCCAGCCGCGTTGCGGCTGCGGTCGCCGCGGCCGAGCCCCCGCCGGCAGCACCCGTCGAAGAGACGCCCGCTTCGTCACTGGCGATGGACGAGGTGCGCATCGAGCTTGGATTTTCGCTTCTGCCGCTGATCAACGACGTGCAAGGCCGCCGCCTTACCGATCAGATCAAGGCGCTGCGCAAGACGCTCGCCCAGGACTACGGCTTCGTGATGCCCAGCGTGCGCATCCTCGACAACGTGCAACTCGCCGCCGACCGCTACCAAATTCGGGTGCGCGAGATGGAGGCCGGCGACGGCAAGCTCAAGATCGGCTGGCTGCTGGCCATGGACCCGACCGGGGCTGGCGTCGCCATCGCAGGCGAGAAGGTGAAGGAGCCTGCGTTCGGCCTCGATGCCGTGTGGATCGACGATCGTGCGCGCGAAGAGGCCAGCTTCCGCGGCTACACGGTGGTCGATCCCGCCACCGTGCTTGCCACTCACCTCACCGAGGTGATCAAGGAACACATGAGCGAGCTGTTGACGTTCGGGGAAGTCAAGAAGCTGATCAAAGATTTGCCGAAGGATACACAGGCTCTGCTCGACGACGTGGCGCCGACCCACATTTCGTGGTCGGGGGTGCAGCGTATCCTGCAGAACCTGCTGAAAGAACGTATCTCGATCCGAGATCTCGGGGCTATCGTCGAGGCAATCGCCGAAGCTGCGCCCGCCATGCACGATCTGGTCATGATCACCGAGCACGTGCGCGGACGCCTCGCGCGCCAGATCTGCCACCAGCATCGCAATCCCGACGGCTCGCTGCCGATCGTCTCGCTGTCTCCAAGCTGGGAGCAAGCCTTCGCCGAAGCGGTGATCGGCGAAGGCCAATCGAGGCAGCTGGCGCTGGCGCCCTCGAAACTGCACGAGTTCGTGGCCGACGTGCGCACCGCGTTCGAGCGCGCCGCGCAGGCAGGCGAGACCCCAGTGCTGCTCACCTCGCCTTCCATCCGCCCGTTTGTGCGCTCGCTGATCGAACGCTTCCGTCCGTCTACTGCGGTGATGAGTCAGGGCGAAGTGCATTCCAAGGTGCGTCTGAAAGCGATGGGTCAGGTTTAGGACGGCGGACCCTTCCGTCACCCAGGCCTTGTTCCGCGCCCGACGCCCCCCGTGCGCCGAGCAGACCGGGATCCGCATGCCCGCATGCGCAGCTTCCATGCGGTCAAGAGCGCGCCTGGCCGATGCGTGACGCGGGTCGCGGATGCGCGCGCCGCGTGCATGCCACATCTGAGCGCGCAAGGGACACTTCAATAGAGGAGTACACTCCATGCGTCTGACCATCGCTCTCGCTGCGGCCGCCGCCGCGCTCGCCTTCGCCGCGCCTGCCGTCGCGCAATATCAGCTTGGCCCGGCCGCGCGCGCCGACCGCGTGGTCACCGTCCAGCCGCGAACGCCCACGCGCCCGCGCTTCGTGGCCGAAGCAGTCAGCTTCCGCGCCCACAACGAAACCGGCTTGGACCGGGCCGGCTCGGACGAAGTTTACGCCGTGTTTCAAGACCAGAGCGGACAGCATCGCTTCACCAGCACCTTCGGGGACATCGACAGCGGGGATACGCAAACCATCCCGCGCCGCGAACGCTGCATCGCACCGATCGAGTATGCGGGCTATGACAGCGCCGGCTTCCCGCCGGCGACCTGGGGATGCCTGTCGCCAGGCGAAGCCGGCGGCCTGGCCTTCACCATCACCCTCTACGAACGCGACGGCTGGAGCCCGGTCGCATGCGCGGGCGCTCCCGGACAGCCGGCGTACAAGAAGAATTGCGACGACGACGCGATCGCCGCCTTCGAACATCGCTTCAGCCCCTCGCGGCTGCTGGCGCTGATGCCCAATGTCGGCGACACGCATTTTGTGACGACGCCGCAGCGCGGCGGCTACGACTTCACCTTCCGCTTGCGCCGCCTGGCCAACGCTGCGGACCCGACTCCGGTTCTGCAATAGCGCCATCACGCGCCTTCACGCGGCGCCACCGCCGCGTGAAGCAGCGGCGCTTCCGTTACGATTGTGAAGCTCCCGCGACGGATTAACGCGCCGCTAACCAAATCGCCGGCCGCCGCTAACGGCTCAGCAATCGTTTCACTGTCTCATATCGGATCATGACAAGCGCTGCCGCGATCCCCGAACCGCCGGTTCCGCGCACCCGCGCGGCCCCGATCTTTGCGGTCGCGTCGGGCAAGGGCGGCGTCGGCAAGACGTGGCTCTCGACGATGCTATCGATCGCGTTCGGCCGCGCCGGCCAGCGTACGCTTCTGGTCGATTGCGATCTGGGGCTCGCCAACGTCGACGTGCAGCTCGGCGTGCGCCCCCAGGCCGATGTGCATTCGGTGGTGCGCGGGTTTCTCGAACTCGACGCCGCGGTGACGCCGGTGCTAGGCGGCCCTGGCCGCCAGGGCGGCTTTGATTTGATCGCCGGGCATTCCGGCTCGGGCGCTTTGGGCGCAGTGAAGCTTGAAGAGGTGGCGCGCATCGCCAACGATCTCACCAAGCTTGCGCCGCACTATGACCGCATCATTTTGGATCTCGCGGCAGGCATCGATCCCAACGTGCTGCGCTTTGCGCGCGCCGCCGACCGGCTGATCCTGGTGACGACAGAAGAACCCACCGCGCTCACCGATGCGTACGCGATGGTGAAGCTCTTGCGCCTGCAGGGGGCGCAAGTGGTGCCCTGGGTGATCGTCAACATGGCT
>CAZNTI010000227.1:0-4083 GCA_964575885.1 uncultured Terricaulis sp. | reverse complement strand
GATCCTCCATCAGCGCATCGTCGTGGAAGGGCGAGGGCGTGAAGCGCAGGCGTTCCGTCCCACGCGGCACGGTTGGGAAGTTGATCGGCTGGACGTAGACCCCATGCTCATAGAGCAGGTCGTCCGACATTGCCTTGCAAAGCGCGGCATCGCCCACCAGCAGCGGCACGATGTGGGTCGTCGATTCCGCCATTACCGGCAAATCAGCTTCACGCAGCATCGCCTTCAGGCGCTCGGCGCGTTCGGCCAGCCGATCCCGCATGTGCGGGCAGGCCTTCACGATGCGCACGCTCTCAAGCGCCGCCGCTGCAATCGAGGGCGCCAGCGAGGTGGTGAAGATAAAGCCTGAGGCCGTCGAGCGGATGGCGTCGATCGCTGCCGCCGGGCCTGCCACGTAGCCGCCCATGGCCCCGAAAGCCTTCGCCAGGGTGCCTTCGATGAAGTCGACCCGATGCATCACGCCATCGCGTTCGGCGACGCCCCCGCCCGTATGCCCGTAGAGCCCGACGCCATGCACCTCGTCGAGATAGGTCATGGCCCCGTACGCCTGGGCGATGTCGCAAATCGCGCCGATGGGCGCGGTATCGCCATCCATGGAATAGACGCTCTCGAACGCGATCAGCTTGGGCGCCTCGGCCGGCGCTTCGTTGATCAAGGCCTCGAGATGCTGGAGGTCGTTATGGCGGAACACCCGCTTTTCGCACTTGGCGCGGCGGATGCCCTCGATCATGGACGCGTGGTTCGCGGCGTCAGAGAAAATCCAGATGTCCGGGAAAAGCTTGGCCAGCGTGGAGAGCGTGGCGTCATTGGAGACATAACCCGAGGTAAAGAGGAGCGCAGAGTCCTTGCCATGCAAAGCCGCCAGCTCCTGCTCGAGATCGACGTGGTAAGAGGTCGTACCCGAGATGTTTCGCGTGCCGCCCGCGCCGGCGCCGACACGGTCTAGGGCCGCGTGTGCGGCGTCCAGCACCTCCGGGCTTTGGCCTTGCCCGAGATAATCGTTGGAGCACCACACCACGATGTCGCGAAATTCGCCGCTCGGCAGCCGCAAGCGCGCGTGGGGAAATCGCCCGCGTTCGCGCATGATGTCGGCGAACACACGATAACGCCCCTCGTCGCGAATGGCGGTGACGGCGTTTTCGAAGACTTTCCGGTCGGCGTCTCTCACAGCGCTCTCTTTTACAATCTGCCTCGCGCAGCGACACGCTTATAGGATATTTTTGCGGGCCAAGCTAACTGAGGCGTCTCGGCGCAGTGGCGCGCTCTAATTGCGAATGGCTCGCATGAACTACTCTGCTCGATTTCCCCACGCCCGCCCGCGCCGGATGCGCCAATCCGACTGGGTGCGCCGCCTCGTGCGCGAGCACGTCGCAAATGTCGATCATCTGATCTGGGCGATCGTCGTCCATGACGGGGCTGAGGACGAGACGCCGGTCAGCGCCATGCCTGGCGTCGTGCGGTTCTCGGTTCGCGCCGCCGCCGCAGCGGCCAAACGTGCGCAGGCTCTGGGCATTCCAGCGATTGCGGTTTTCCCGCACGTCGACGCCTCCCGCAAAGACGCTGACGGGCGCGAAGCGCTCAATCCCGATGGCCTCGTCTGCACCGCGGTGCGGGCCATGAAGGACGCCGCTCCGGAGGTCGGGCTGATGGTCGATGTCGCGCTCGATCCCTTCACCGATCACGGTCACGACGGGCTCCTGCGGGACGGGCGCATCCTCAACGATGAAACCGTAGAAGTGCTGACGGCGCAGGCGCTGATCCAGGTCAAAGCCGGCGCCGACATCGTGGCGCCGTCGGATATGATGGATGGTCGCATCGGCGCGATCCGAAGCGCGCTGGACGCTCACGGCCATCAGGACGCGCTGATCATGTCGTACGCCGCCAAGTATGCGTCCGCGTTCTACGGACCATATCGGGAAGCCATCGGCTCGGCCAAGGCGCTCAAGGGCGACAAGCGCACCTATCAGATGGATCCTGGCAATCGCGAGGAAGCGTTGCGCGAAGCCGCACTCGATGTCGCCGAGGGCGCGGACATGCTGATGGTCAAGCCAGGACTTGCCTACCTCGACATCCTCGCCGATCTCAAGCGCACATTCGCGATGCCCACTTATGCGTTTCAGGTGTCGGGCGAATACGCCATGATCAAGGCCGCCGCCGCGAACGGCTGGATCGACGAAGACCGCGCCATTCTTGAAACGCTGACGGCGTTCAGGCGCGCCGGCGCCGACGGCGTCATCACGTATTTCGCGCCGCGCGCAGCCGAGCTGCTTGGCGCTTAGGCCACGCGCGCGGCTTCGGACGTCTTGCGCCCCAGGCGCTTGTCTACGACCGCAACCAGACCGATCACCAGCTGCTCGCGTTCATGGCTGTGTTGGGAGCCCAGCACGACCAGTTTCTGCATCGAGTCGATGTGGGTGGTGAGCACGTCCTTCTCGACCTGGCCGGCCCCGCCAATAGCGGCGATGTAGCGGCCGAGCGAGCGGGCGGCGTCACCCATGTACTGATCGCTCACGTCGTCGGCGGTTTGCTCGGTGTCGCGCACCGCGGCAAAAATCTCGCGCAGCTTTGCGCGGTCTCCGGGCGCCAATTGCTTGGACAGCTCGCTCACCCGGGTGATGCAGAGCCGCACAACCTCGCGATTGCTCTCACTCTCCCACAGCGGCTTGTCGCTCTCTTCGAAGGGATCCGTGAAACGGCGCTTGGGACCTTCATACTCGTCAATCATTCGCCTGCGCCGGCACGGGCCGACATAGCTCACGCTCTCGACGAACCGGCGCGGGCGTATCAGCACCGCTTCGACCCGCGCCAGCAGCGCCGAGCCGTTGAACGGACGCACCAGCATCTCGTCGACGCCGGCCTCGCGTGCGGCATGTAGGAACTTCTGGGTGGGCGTGTCGGTCATGACGATGATCGACAGCGCGCGATTGACCGAGCCGTAGCCGGAGCGGATCATGCGCGTGAACTCAAGCCCGGAAAGCCCGGGAATGCGCGACGAGGTCACCACGATCGTCGGCTGGAACTCAATCGTTTGCTTAAGCAGATCGACGCCGTCATTGGCGAACTGCACCTTGTCGAAGCCGGCGCCGCCGAGCACGTCAGCCACCAGCCGCCGCGTGTAGGCGTTGTCGTCGCACACCAAAAAGCGAACGGATTTTAGATTTCGCGTCATGCATCCCACCCGCGTTTATCGGCGCGGCACGGGTGCGGATGTCGCATGATTAGGTTGAAATTCGCTTACATTACCGCTGCGGGCGCTCCAGGCGGGCGATCAGGCTGGAGGTGTCCCAGCGCTTTCCCCCCATCGCCTGCACATCGGCGTAGTAGCTGTCGATGAGCTTAACCAGGTCGAGCTTGGCCCCGTTGCGTTGCGCCTCCTCCAGGGTCAGCCCCAGATCCTTGCGCATCCAATCCACCGCGAACCCGAAATCGAAGCGGCCCTCGACCATCGATTGCCAGCGATTGTCCATCTGCCAGCTGTGCGCTGCGCCCTTGGAAATGGCCGCCATGGTTTTTTCGATGTCGAGTTCGGCGCGCTTGGCGAAATGCAGGCCTTCGGCCAGCCCCTGCAGAACGCCAATGATGCATATCTGGTTAACCATCTTCGTCAGCTGACCATGTCCTGCAGGACCGACCAGGGTCAGGTGCTTGGCGTAAGCGCGCATGATCGGCTCGGCTTCCGCGAACACGCTAGGCTCGCCGCCGGCCATCACCGAAAGCGTGCCGGCCTCAGCCCCGGCCTGGCCGCCCGACACTGGTGCGTCAAGAAAGCCCAAACCAGCGGCCTCGGCGCGCTCGGAAAGTTCGCGCGCGATAGTGGCCGACGTCGTGGTGTGATCGACGAAGATCGCACCCTTGCGCATCGCCGGCGCCGCCGCCTCGAAGGCGTCGCGCAAATCGCGATCGTCGCCGACGCAGGAGAAGACGATGTCGCAGCCTGCCACTGCATTGTCGATCGACGAATACGTGCGCCCCTTGTGGCGCTCGGCCCAGGCGCGGGACTTGTCCTCGCTGCGATTGTAGACAGACACTTCGTGTCCCGCTGCGGCCAGGTGGCCCGCCATCGGCGAACCCATGACGCCGAGG
>CAZNTI010000226.1:0-4105 GCA_964575885.1 uncultured Terricaulis sp. | reverse complement strand
GGGAAGTAGCGCGCGAGTTCCTCCGCCGGCACGTTCTCGAACGCCGCCGCGCCGGCCGCATCGAGCACGAACGAGTACGGGATCTCGGTGTCGCTGACCCGCACGCTCAGCTGCGCACCGTAGTCCTGCACCAGCAGCGACAGCTGCCCGATCAGGTAGTCGCGGAAAAATCTTGGTTGCGTAATGCTGACCGCGTATTCGCCCGGCCACGTCAGCTGACCGTAAGCGCGCGCAAGCTTGGGCTGGGGCCCATCGGGCATGTAAGTGACGCGCAGCTCCGGATAGCGGAAACGCGCCCGCTCCTCGGCGGAGGGAACCGCACCCGTTTCCGCAAATCGCCGCACCGCCTCGATCAATGCGCGCGCGGCCCCCTCGTGCAGGGCTTCGAGCCGCGCAACGGCTTCTTCAGGCGTCTTTGGATCAGTCATGCGCGGACGATGGCGCCCGGCGCGGCCCCGTCAAGAGCGCGTTAGTCCTCTTCGCGCGGGATCGGATCGATGAGACGCGAACGACGGTAGGCTTCGTGACGGATGTGCACCGGGCCCGCCAGCAGGAAGCCGGTCGGCGACTGGTATTCATAGTCGGTCTCGGCGAAGATGACGCTGGTGCCAGGATTCATCATGGCGTCCGGCAAATCGATCGTTTCGCCTTCGTTCAGCGCCGACATGCCGCCGTGGCCTTCGCTCCAGACCACGCGCGCCGTCGTGGCGCTTTCGATCGAGATGCTGGTCACGCGCACCTGCATGGTGGCGCCCGAGTCCGGGTACATGAGAACGCCGAGCGCCGCCCACAGGCCGGCCACTTCATTGTCGTCGACCTCGGTGTCGCGCGCGATCACGTCGGCCAGCGAGGCCGCGGCGTTCTGCACGCGCCGGTTCGATTGCAGGACGTCGATCAGATCGACGGCGCCGAACAAGAGCAGCAGCATCATCGGCAACAGGATCGCGAATTCGAGCGCCGCCAGGCCCTGCCGGGCCGGGCCGAACGAGCGCAGGCGTTGCATCAGGCTCATTGGTAGGGCTCGTTGCGGAACATCATCGTAGAAACCAGCACTCGTTCGCCGTTCGAAACGTTGGCGAAGATGCTCTCGAACAGCGGCGTGATCACTTCCCAGCGATAGTAGGAACGCACCACTACGATCTCGGAGGGCAATCCCGGCTGGTAGCCGAAACCATCGTCGTTGAATTCGCCGCCCTCAACGGGCGTCTCGACGCCCTCGGCCGCTTCAAGGAATGAATCGAAGCGTTGGACGTCGAGATAGAGATTGTTGTCGCAGTCCAGCACCATGAAGTGGGTGAGTTCGTCGCAGAGCTGATCCTTGATGTCGCCTTCGTCGAGATTCTGCAGCTGCGCATTGCCGGTGCGAATCGCCCGCCCCACGTCAGACACCGCGAAATCGAGGCTGGTCTGCGCAAAGCCGAGCATCGATATCTCGGCCACGCCGACCGTCAGCAGGAAGAATGGAATGACGATGAAGGCGAACTCGACCGCAGCCGAGCCTTTGCGCGCACGCACAAAACGGCGAACGCTTTTCTTCATTGCCGCGAACCGCGCAAACATAAGGCCTCCGGAACCGCGATTATAAGCGGGGAAGCCCAACAAACCGTCAAACGAGAAGGTAAATTCCGTTAACGACGCGAGGCCGCCGACGCCCGCTCGCTGATCTGCGCCGTAGCCTGCTGCGAAGCGTCGCCGTCGCCGATGTCGGGACGCGGCCTGCACAGCGGCGTGCATTCGAGCCGCGCCGTCTCGACGCCGCGGGTGACCATCACGACGTCGGTTTCGTCCGGCGTCACCACGACGCGGCCGGAATAAAGCACCCGCCCGCTCGCGCCCACGATCACCAGATTGGTGGAGCCGTAGGAGCGCCCGGTCACGAACAGGAAGCGATCATTCTGCACCGAGACCCCGGCGATCGACGGATTGCCGATGGCCACGCCTTCGGCCGACTCATTCAGCCGGATCGGGAAAGCCTGATCGAGCGCCACGCGGATATCACGCGCAAACGCGGGCGACGCAGCCATGACGCTGACCGCAGCCGCGGCGGCGAGAACAGAACCAAAAGCGCGCATGAACCACTTCCTCACACAATATATCTATCGTGCTACGGAGAATTGGTTTCTGCATCGCTAAGGCGGGCCGCGGCAAGGCGCCGTGAAATCATTGAAATGCACGCTCGCGATGAACGCAATTTTTACTTAACTTGCTAGGCGGAACGTTAATCGCGACGGGCTAGTCTCCTGCTTGCGTCTGGGATGGGTGTCGGGTGCGACGCTCCACCGGGCCGGTGAAAGCACTCGACAAAGGAGAAGTACATGTTGATGCGTTTCCTGAAGAACGAAGACGGCGCCACTGCCATTGAATACGGCCTCATTGCGGCCCTCATCGGCGTTGCGATTATCGTGGCGGTTCAAACGGTCGGCACCGAGCTGACCAACACCTTCACGGAAGTCTCGGACAAGCTGGCCGAGTAATCTCACGCGCGCGGGCGGCCTGTGGCCGCTTGCGTTGCGCTTTTCTATCTCTCTCCCCCTCGAAGCGCCGCCCCCACAAAGGGCGGCGCTTTTCTTTACCCATTTTTGAGGCGGCGCAGCGCTAGTGGGAAACATGCTGTCTCTCCTGTCGCTTGCGGCTTTCGCAGGACTTCTGATCTACGCCGCGTGCTCGGATGTGGCGCGGCTGATCATTCCCAATTGGGTGTCGATCGCGCTTGCAGCATTGTTTCCGCCTCTGGCCTTGGGGCTGGGCTTGCCGCTTGCGGAGATCGGCGTGCACGTGCTGTTCGGCCTTGCGGTGCTCGCGGTCGGCTTCTTTCTGTTCCAGGCCAACGTCATCGGCGGCGGCGACGCCAAACTGCTGGCCGCCACCGCCGTGTGGACCGGCTTTACTGCTTTCGGCCCTTTCATCATTTGGACCGCGATCGCCGGCGGCGTACTGGCGCTGGCGCTGCTGAGCGCGCGGCGCGTGGTTTTTGAATCGCCGACGCATCCGGCGTTCGTAAATCGCCTGCTCAAGCCAAAAGGGGGCGTTCCCTACGGCGTTGCGATCATGGCTGGCGGGCTGATGGCGATACCCGCCCTCAGCTACCTCTCCGCGCCGTTAACCCTGCCTTAGCCGTATGCGTGATTTGGTCCGGCATGGGGTGTTCGCGGATTTTTGTGCGGGGAGTTGAGCAATGTCGCCGCGTCAGTTGATTGTGTTGGTCATTGCCGCCATTGCCGCGGTTGGCGCGTTGTTGTTGATCCGCGGCTTCGGCCGCGAGGCCCCTGAGCCCGAAGCTGCAACGCCCAGCACCGGCGAGCAGGTGCTGGTCGCGGCGCGCGATATCGGCCAGGGCGCGGCTTTGACGCCCGGCGACCTCGCGGTCGCGAGCTTTCCTCCGGAAACCGTCTCGCCGGGCTTCGTAAGCGTCAGCGCACAGCCTTCCGCTCAGACCGACTATGTCGGCGCGGTGACGCGCCGCGCTTTCGTCCAGGGCGAGCCCATCATCGTCAGCGCCGTGGTGCAGCCCGATGGCCGCGGCTTCATGGCCGCTCAACTCGACCCCGGCTTTCGCGCCGTCGCGATCGAGGTCGCTCCGGAGACCGCCGCCGGGGGCTACATCCAGCCTAACGACCGCGTCGACGTCATCATGACGGTGAAATACGACGAGGGGTCACGCGAGATCGTCAACAGCCGCATCGTGCTTGAAGACGTGCGCGTGCTGGCGCTGGGCCCAGACACGGAAACCCAAACCGAAGGCGAAGGCCCCGAGACCATCCCCGCCGACGTTGCGGTTCTCGAACTCACCGCCGAAGACGCCCGCATCCTTGCGCAGGCAGATCGCGCCGGCGAGATCCACCTCGCCCTGCGCGGCGTGCAGGTGGAAACGGTCGGCATCGAGCGCGCTTCATCGAGCGGCGGGCTCGGGTCCGATTCAATGCGCATTCACGCGTACGGCACGGCGTCCGGGGGCGGTCAATGAAGCCTGAAAAAGCACTTCGTTTCGGCCTCGCGACCGCGCTCTCCGGCGCGGTCGCGCTGACGCCAGGCTACGTTTTCGCACAGGTTGAGCCGCCGAGCGCTTCCAATCTGCGCATCAATGGCGGCGGCGGCGCGCAATCGG
>CAZNTI010000225.1:0-4124 GCA_964575885.1 uncultured Terricaulis sp. | reverse complement strand
TGGCTGGTGCACCATCACCCGCGAATTCGGCAAACAGATGCGCAAACCCTTCTCGCCGGCGGCGAGCAGCAGCGATCCCATGGACGCGGCCTGGCCGATGCACACGGTCGAAACCGGGCTGCGGATGTATTGCATGGTGTCGTAGATCGCCAGGCCGGAGGTCACGATGCCGCCGGGGCTGTTGATATACATGGCGATTTCGCGCTTGGGGTTTTCTGATTCCAGGAACAGCAGCTGCGCTGTGACGAGGCTTGCAAGGCCATCCTCGACGCCCCCGGTGACGAAGATGATCCGCTCTTTCAAAAGCCGCGAGAATATGTCGAAGGCGCGCTCGCCGCGGCTGGTTTGCTCCACCACCATGGGAACCAGGCTGGAATAGGTGGCGATGGGATCAAACACGGACATTGGAGCCTTTCACGGGCGGAATCGGAGCGAAGCGCGCGTCGCTCATATTTGACGCCTGGAGACCGCCCGCAAGCCCCAGCCGCTGCTTGGCCCCACGACTACGCCTTCGCTGTACGCGGCGCCGGGGGCGGCTCGTCTGCAAACAACGTATCGCGGTCGACAGTCTCGTTGCGGACATTGACCAGTTCGAGCACGTAATCGACCACCTTCTCCTCAAACAGGGGCGCGCGAATCTGCGCGATCATGCCCGGATTGCGTTGATAAGCCTCGATAATCTGGCGTTCCTGGCCGGGATAATTGCGCGCCTGCGCCATGATCGCGCGGCTGACCTCCTGATCGGAAACCTCGACATTATTGCGTTTGCCGATATCGGCGAGCACCAGCCCCAGCCGCACCCGCCGCTCAGCGATGCCGCGGTACTCCGCTTTCAATTCATCTTCGCTTTTGCCGTCGTCGCTGGGGTCCAGCCGCCCAGCGCTGCGATCGGCTTCTATCTGGCGCCAGATCTGCTCGAACTCGGCGTCGACCATGCGCGGGGGAAGCGCAAAATCATGACGTTCGTCCAACACGTCGAACAGCGTGCGCTTGGCTTTGGCGCGCGACTGCTGGGCGTGCTCGCTTTCGATGCGCTGGCGCAGCGCCTGTTTCACCGCCTCAAGGCTGTCAAAGCCAAGCTCGGCGGCCCACGCATCGTCGGGGTCGCCTTGTTTGGGCGCACGCACGGTTTTTACCGTGGTTTCGAATTCGGCGGCTTTGCCTTGCAGATGGCTCGCCCCGTAATCGTCGGGAAAGTTCACCTTCAGCGTGCGGACGTCGCCAGCCTTCACCCCGATCAACTGTTCCTCGAAACCGGGAATGAATTGGTTGGAGCCAATAAGCACTTGGGCGTCTTGAGCCGCACCGCCTTCGAAGGCTTCGCCGTCGATGCGCCCGACAAAGTCCACCACCACAGCGTCGCCTTCAACCGCGGCCCCCTCCTTGTCGTCGAAGCCGCGGTGAGCGCGCGCCAATTCCGCCAAGGCGTCATCTATCTGGGCGTCCGACACCGGCGTTGTCGGGCGCGTGATGGCGACGGCCTTGAGATCGATCGGCTGGAAATCAGGCATGATTTCAAGCGTCAGTTCGAACTGCAGGTCTTGATCGCCGGCGAACACCTTTTGCAGATCGCTCTTCAGATCCAGCGACGGCTCCGAGGCCGCGCGAAGATTTTCCAAGCTCTGCTTGGTTGATTGCTGCACCGCCTCGTTGACGATCTCTTGCATCATCGAGGGACCGTAGAGCTTGCGGATGTGATCGGCCGGCACCTTGCCCGGCCTGAAGCCGTTAATGCGCACCCGCGGGCGCACTTCCTCGATCTTGGCGTCCAGCTTTTGCTTCAGTTCGGACGCAGGGACGATGACATCGTAGACCCGCAAAAGGCCTTCGGAACGGCGCTCGGTGAGCTGCATGGAGGTTTGGACCCGGGGGTTGGAGCGCCGCGCGCGGGCGGCGAAAAATAAAGCGGCGCTTATGGCACGCGCGGGTTTCGCTGTGAAGCGCCGGCGACCATGGACGCCGACGCCAAAAGGCGCCTAAACCCCACCTCCAGGCGGACGTGGCGGAACTGGCAGACGCACTGGATTTAGGTTCCAGCGCCGCGAGGCGTGCGGGTTCGACTCCCGCCGTCCGCACCAATGACAACCAGCGGTTGCATAAAGCGCTAGCGCCAACCCCGGAATACAATCTAGAGTTGGGCCCATGGCGCCCGTCTGGATTGTGGCTCTGGCTTTCGCGTTGGCCGAACCGGTGGTCATCGATGGCGACACTCTGGGCGACGGCGCGGAGCGCTACCGGGTCGAGAACATCGACGCGCCCGAGCGCGGCGCGCGCGCGCACTGCCCGGAGGAGCGCGCGTTGGCTGAGGCCGCCAGCGCCTACGTGGCGAACTGGGTCGCCGGCGCACGCGAAGTGACGGCGATCGGTAGCGGCCGCCGCGACCGCTACGGGCGCCGGCTTGCGCGCATCGAGATCGACGGTGGCGACCTTGGCGACCGCCTCATCGCGCGCGGTTTGGCGCAGCCTTGGCGCGGCCGCCGCGCCAATTTCTGCAGTGGCGCGTGGCTATTGCCAGCCGCTCGATGACGCCTCGGCGGCGACTTCGTTGGTGGGGCGCGCGATCAGGCCGTTTTGCGTGATGCGCACTTCATAGGTCGCGCCGTCGGCCATCGGCATGTAGGCGCCGGAGCCGTAAAGCGTGTCTACAACCGGCAAATAGCGGCTATATTCACGCGCCATCGGCCACAGATCGATGCCGCTTTGGCGATCGGGACGGATGTCGTAGGCGCTGCGTTCGCCGCTCAATTCCTGTTGCGTATCGGCGTAGCGCCCAGAGAAGCGGTCGAGCCGGTACTGGGAATTCAATCCCAGCACATTCGCCCACGGCTTCCATTTCAATACGCGCGCTTCCATACGCCATTCATCGCCATGGACCTCGAACTCGCGGGTGGCGCCCTGCGGCGCCTGCTCGGTCGGCGGCTCAGTGACGGTGGCTTGATAAAGCTGGGGTCCGGTCTGACGCAACTCGATGGTCGCCACGGGCCGGTCCCAGGAAAGCCGCTCGTAGGTTTGGATGTTGAGCCCCAACAGCGCCACCACTGCCGCGATCGACAAGAACACGCCCCCGCCCAGCACGCCGCGGCCGCCTTTGAAGGGCCGACCGCGGAACATCCAGCCAAGGCCGCTCAGGGCGATAGCCAGTCCAATGACCGCCACTACCCCCGGAATAATCCACCACCACCAAACCATTGTCCGACCCCTCTATCGCGTGCGCTGGCGCGCCCGGCGTCTCCCCGTGTCTGTTAACGCAAAACCTTGACGTGAAACAGGTCCGATCAACCCGGTGCTGCACCTGCGGCGCAATTGGAGGCCAAGGCATTGAGCACCTGCGGCAAAATCTCGGTGAGATCCTCGGCGATCAGGCCCGGCCCCAGCAGCTGGGCGCAGCGGCCGTGCAGCCACGCGCCGGCGGCGGCGGCGGCAAAGCTCTCCATGCCCTGACCAATAAGGCCGGCGATCAGCCCCGCCAGCACATCGCCAGCGCCGGCCGTCGCTAGGAACGGCGATGCGCACGTGTTGACGACGGCGCGGCCATCGGGCGCGGCGATGACCGTGTCGGGGCCCTTCAGCAGCACCACGCAGCGGGCATAGGCGGCGGCTGCGCGGGCGGCGTGGATGCGCGAACGCGAAGTGCTGAGCAGGCCTGGAAACAGGCGACGAAACTCGCCCACGTGAGGGGTCAGAACGTCGCGCGGATCGAGCCCGTGGGTGAGCGGCGCCAGCAGCGTCAGCGCATCGGCGTCAAGCACCAGCGGTCCGCGGGGCTTGGCGCCGATGATCGCGCACAGTTTCTCGTAGTGGACGTTTTCCAATCCGAACGCCGGGCCGATCACCGCAGCTGCGGCGCTGCGCACTGCATCAGCGAGCGCCGCCTCGGCTTTCACTTCGCGCAGCATGATCGCGGTCAGCTGGGCGGCGCTCTCGGCCATGGCGTCGGGCGGCGCCAGCAGCGTCACCAGCCCAGCGCCCGCGCGCAGCGCCGCCCGCGCCGCCAGCCGCGCGGCGCCGGTGCGTGCAAAGCCGCCGCTGGCCACCATCACATGCCCGCGCGCATGTTTATGCGCCTCGGGTTCCGGCCAGGGCAGTTCCCACCACGGCAGGAGGCTCATGCTGCCACCCGGTGG
>CAZNTI010000224.1:0-4144 GCA_964575885.1 uncultured Terricaulis sp. | reverse complement strand
AGGGCGGCCCATTTGCTATTCTGGCGTCGCCATGTCGCGTCTACCCCCCGCGCCGGAGCTCGCATGGGGCGAGGAGGGTGCGCCCTCGGCGCCAGCTTTCGATGATGTGTATTTCTCGCGCGAGGGTGGGCTGGCTGAGGCGCATGCCGTGTTCCTGCGCGGCTGCGGACTGCCCGAGGCTTGGCGGGGGCGGGATCGTTTCGCGATCTGCGAGCTCGGTTTTGGAGCTGGTATTAACGTCTTAGCCGCTTGGAATGCCTGGAAAAAGACACGATCTCCGCATGCGATTTTGCATATCTTGTCTGTCGAGGCATACCCGCTTGCGGCAACCGACGCCGCGCGAGCGCACGCATGCTTTCCAGAGGTCGGCGATATCAGCGCTGCGCTGCTGAACCGCTGGCCAGTGCGCACCTACGCGCCGCAGCGGCTTTGGTTCGAGTCGGACGGGTTTGCGCTGACGCTGCTTACCGGCGACGCCGAAGCGATTCTGTCGCAACTCGACGGCGCGTTTGACGCCTGGTTCCTCGATGGCTTCGCGCCGGCGCGCAACCCGGCGATGTGGCGGCCCACGCTGCTGCAAGAGGTGGCGCGGCTGTCGGCGCCGGGGGCGCGCGCGGCCACGTTCACGGTGGCGGGCGAAGTGCGCCGCGGGCTCGAGGCGGCGGGCTTTGCAGTAGCCAAGGCGCCAGGCTTTGGGCGCAAGCGCCAACGGCTTGAAGTGCGCTACCTCGGCGCTGCGCCGCCGGTGCGAGGCATATATCCTTACGGGGCCGCGCATCCCCGGCGGCTGGCGGTGATCGGCGCGGGCATCGCGGGGGCCGCCTGCGCCGCGGCGCTGACGCGCCGCGGCGTCGAGACCGTGGTGCTTGAAACCGGCAGTGCGCCCGCCCGGGGGGCGAGCGGCAATCCCGCCGGTCTGGTGATGCCGAGGCTCGATCGCGGCGGCGTGCTCGGCGGATTTCACCTCGGCGCGTATCTGCATGCCGTGGCGGCGTACGAGCAGATGGGCGTCTTCACGCGCATCGGCGTCGAGCAGCGCGCCGAGGGCGCGGCCGCCGCTGCGCTTGCCGATCTGATCGCCGACCCGCCATTGCCAGACGATTGGATGGCGTCGCTGGGCGGCGCGGTCCTGCACCGGCGCGCGGGGTTGGTGCGTCCGCGCGCGGCGATCGCGCATATGCTGGGCGGCGCCGCCGTGCTGACCGAAACGCCCGCGCACGCGTTCGAGCGCGCCGGCGACGGCTGGATCGTGCGGGCGCGCGACGGCCGCGCCATGCTGAAAGCCGACGCGATCGTGCTGGCGTGCGGAGCGTCGCTCACGCGCTTTGCGCCAGCCGCTTTCATACCGCTGGCGCTGTCGCGCGGACAGATCGAATGGGGCTCGGGGGCGGCGCCCGAACACGCGCTGACCCAAGGGGTTTATGTTGCGCCGTTCGATGGCGGCGTGCTGTTCGGCGCGACCTTCGATCGCCTACAGGAAGAGACCGAAGTCGCCGCTGATGCGCTGTCGCGAGCGCGCAACCTGGCCGCGCTGGCGAAACTTGCGCCCGAGCTTGCAGCCGGCATCGCGGTTCAGTCGCTGGAGTCGCGCGCGGCGCTGCGCGCGACCACGCCCGACCGCGCGCCGGTCGCAGGCCTGCTGCCGGACGCGCCCGCATGGCTTGACCAATATGCGCCGATCGCGCACGGCGGCGCGGCGTGTACGCAGGCGCCGCCGCCGGCGCATGCGGGTGTTTATGTATTGGGCGGCCTTGGTGCGCGCGGGCTGACATTGGCGCCGTTGCTCGGAGAACGGATCGCAGGCGAATTGGTCGGCGAGCCGCCGATGCTGGGGCGGCGGGTGCTCGACGCGCTGCACCCGGCGCGCTTTCTGCATCGGGCGCTCAAGCGGCGAGAGCATTAACCGCCGACAGGACTGGCGCTTCGCCTGCGCATGCGCGAAAATCAGCCTATGTCGGTGTGGTCGAGAATAGTGGAGTTGGCGGCGCGGGCCTTCGATCCGGAGGCTGATCCCCCGGAATTCGGCGAGGAATGCGCGCCGCGCCCCAACGACGTCGGCTTTACCGCGGCGGTGATCGGGCTCGCCGCCAAGATGGCGAAAGCCGACGGCGATGTTTCGGAAACCGAACTGCGCGCGGCGGCGCAGGTGTTCCGGCCCCCGCCCGGCGAAGAAGCAGCGTTCCGGCGCGCGTTTTCTCTCGCCAAGCAAACGGTGCTCGGTTTCGACTCCTACGCCAGGCAGATCGGGCGCAAGTATCGCGCCCGGCCGTGCCTGCTCGAAGACGTGCTCGACGGACTCTTCCACATTGCCGGGGCCGACGGCGGCGTGACCGCGGCCGAACTTGCGTATCTGGCTGAGGTGGCGAACCATTTCGGCTTCAGCGAACTCGAGTTCCGCCGCATCAAGGCGACCAATCTGGGACCCGACGCCGGCGATCCCTACGCTGTGCTTGGTCTGCTGCCTGGGGCGGCGTTTG
Organism: uncultured Terricaulis sp.; assembly: GCA_964575885.1. Taxonomy (GTDB): domain Bacteria; phylum Pseudomonadota; class Alphaproteobacteria; order Caulobacterales; family Aquidulcibacteraceae; genus Vitreimonas. The sequence goes on along the minus strand of CAZNTI010000224.1, from coordinate 1,667 downwards.
AGGAAGTGCGTCAGTCGTGGCGGCGGCTGGCGGCGGAAAACCATCCCGACCGCATGCTCCAGCGCGGCGCGCCGGCCGAATTCGTGGAAATCGCGCGCGAAAAGACCGCCGCCATTAACGCTGCCTATGCGCGCATCAGAGACCAATTAAGCGTCCCGGCGGGTTAGATTCGCCGCCGCAACGGCGCCGCATTGATCGGCGACGCTGATCGCTCATATTAGCGTCAGGAGTTCGCACCGATGACCCTTAACGCCGCCGACCCAGGCTTCACTGCGCTCGCCGCGCTGGCGCGGGCGCTTGGTGGAGCGGCTCTGGCGGTCGGCGCGGTGCTGGCGCTCATGTTCGCGTTCGCCGCAGCGCTGGTGGTGGGGCTTATGGTTGCCGGCGCCGCACTGGCGCTGCGCATTTGGCCGCGCCATGGCGCGCGCGATAACAGCGCTGCCCCGGTGCTGGACGCCCGGCGCACGCCCAGCGGCTGGGTTGTGGAAACGTCGGGCAGAAAAGTCTGACCGCGGGTCGCGCGGGGGGCCTATAAGACAGTCGTGACCGACCGCTACATCGAACGTCCTTCGCCGAATTTCGACGCGCGCACGCGCCCCATCGACCTGGTGGTGCTGCATTATACGGGAATGCAGGACGCGGAGACCGCGCTGGCGCGGCTTACCGATCCAGCGCCGGTCGCCGGTCGCTATCCAGGCCCCTGGCAGCATTTCGACGCGCCGGCCGATGGACCGCTGGCGCGTGTGTCGGCGCATTACGTCATCGACGAGGGTGGCCAGGTGCACGCCCTGGTGCCGGAAGAGCATCGCGCCTGGCACGCCGGCGCCGCGAGTTGGGAAGGCGAGGGCGATGTCAATGCGCGCGCCATCGGCGTCGAGCTGGTGAACGGCGGCCATGACTTCGGTCTGCCTGACTTCCCCGACGCCCAGATCGAGGCGCTGATCGGGTTGCTGAAAGCCATCTTCACGCGCTGGCCGGCGCTAAACGCCGCGCGCGTGGTCGGACATTCGGATGTCGCGCCCAACCGCAAGCAGGATCCAGGCGAGAAGTTTCCTTGGCGGCGTCTTGCGGACGCCGGCGTGTCGATCTGGCCGCAGCCGCTTTTGTCGCCGCCGGCGGCCAGCGACGACCTCGCCGGCCGCGTTCAACAGCAGCTGGCGGTGATTGGCTATGACGTCGCCCAAACGGGCGTCATGGACGCCGCCACCAAGTGGGCCTTGCTGGCCTTCCAGCGGCGCTTTCGTCCTCAGGCCATAACCGGTGTCGCTGACGCTGAAACCCAGCAACTGCTGACGGCGGTCGCGCGCATGCTGGCGTAGCGCTTCAAAGATCGACCTGCCGCGGCCCAGCAATATCCTGACGCTGTTGGCGTTCAGCCAGACGTGCAAGTGGTCGACGTCGAAGCGCAGTCTTGGCTAGTCCCGCTTTCGTTGACATACTGAGTGAGCCAGTCGGCTGGACGGCCGCGGGCGCAAAGTCGAAAGGCTGCGTTCGAGGAAAGTCCGGGCTCCACGCGGATACGGCGGCGGGTAACGCCCGCCGGAAGCAATTCTAGGGATAGCGCCACAGAGAACAGACCGCCGATGGCTCACGCGAGTGAGCACAGGCAAGGCTGAAACGGTGGGGTAAGAGCCCACCGCGCCGACCGTAAGGAAGGCGGCACGGCA
>CAZNTI010000223.1:2076-4167 GCA_964575885.1 uncultured Terricaulis sp. | reverse complement strand
GCTTCTCAAGCTTGCCGACGCCAAGGATCGCCGATTGCGGCTGGTTGATGATGATAGGCGTCGCCACCAGCGAGCCGGAGACGCCGTGGTTGGAGATGGTGAAGGTGCCGCCCTGAACGTCGGCGGGCTTGAGCGCGTTCTTGCGGGCGCGGTCGGTTAAGTCGGTGAGCGCGGCGGCTATCTGCGGCAACGTCAGCGTCTGCGCGCGCTGGATCACCGGCACGATCAGGCCCTTGTCCCCCAGCGCCACGCCCAAGCCAATGTTCACGTCCTCGAATACGTCGAGATACTCGTCATGCCAGCGCGCATTGACATTGGGTGCAACCGTCATCGCGCCGGCGGCGGCGGCCACCATGTAGGCGGAGTAGGTCAGCTGCGCACCTGCCTCGGCGTAAGCGTCCTTGTGCCTGGCGCGATGCGCTTGAACGGCCGACAGATCCGCTTCGAAAACGGCAGTGACATGCGGCGCGGTCGCCACCGATAGCGACATATGCGCGGCGATGGCGCGGCGCATGGGATCGTGCGGGATGCGCGTTGGACCGCCGACGTCTTGCCGCTCGGCGTCTGCGGTCGCCCGCGATTTAAGAAGGTGCGCCTCCACGTCTTTGAACGTGATGCGCCCGTCGCGGCCGCTTCCAGCGATCGTGCCGGCATTGAGGCGATGCTCTGCAAGCAGGCGCTTTACCAGAGGAGAAAGGCGGGTCTCCCTCCCTTCGCTATTCCGTAGCGCCGCGCTTGCGGCAAATCCGGAACCCGGGGGACGATGACTAACTCCTTGCCCCGGAGTCTCGGAGCGCGATTGCGGCGTATCCGGAATGTCGGAGGCGCGGAGCACCCCCAGCACAGCCCCGGGCGGCGCCTCGTCGCCTTCAGCGATTGCTATGCTGTACAGCACGCCATCGGTCGGCGCCGGCACCTCGACCGCGACTTTGTCGGTCTCCAGCTCCACAATGGGCTCGTCGCGCTTCACGGCTTCGCCCACCTGCTTCAGCCAGACGCGCACCACGGATCTTGAGCCTTCCTGCTCCATTGGCATCAGGATGTCGGTGGTTGCCGCCATCAGAACGCCGCCTGTTCAGCTATCTTGGCCGCGATTCGCTCCACCGTAGGCAGCGCCCATTCCATCAGTTCCGGGTGATGCGGCGAGGGGATGTCGGGCATCGTGAGCCGCACGACCGGAGCGTCGAGATCAAGAAAAGCCTCGTCGGCGATCACCGCCGCGATCTCGGCGCCGAAGCCGCCGGCGCCGATGTCTTCATGCACGATCAGGCAGCGATGCGTGCGTTTCACCGACGAAATCACCGCTTTGCTGTCCCAGGGGCTGAGCGTGCGCAGGTCGATCACATCGCATGCAATGCCGCTCTGCGCCGCCGCCGCTTCGCAGCGTTCCACCATGGCGCCCCAGGTCACCACCGTGAGCGCATCGCCCTCGCGCACGCGGCGGGCTACGCCAAACGGCAAGGCGAAATCGTCGCCCGGATAGGGTCTGCGTGCGCTCGCGGCGTCGAGCATGTTGCGGTGTTCGAGGAACATGACCGGATCGTTGCCGCGCAACGCCGTACGCAGAAGCCCGACCGCATCCTCGGCGTTGGACGGGCACGCGACACGCCAGCCGGGGCTGTGTACGAACTGCACTTCGTTGGTTTGGCTGTGCCAGGGATCGCCGCATTTGAAGAAACCGACGGGCATGCGCACCACCATGGGCGCCGCGAAGCGATTGGCCGTGCGCCAGCGCATGGTGCCGCAATCGTTGATCTGTTCGGCGGCCGGATCGGCGTACTTGCGGAACTGGATTTCCGGCACGGGCATCAGCCCGGCGAGCGCCATTCCGACGGCGCGCCCGATAATGCCTTCCTCTGAGAGCGAAGTGTCGAACACGCGCGCTTCGCCATGCTTTTCCTGCAGGCCGAGCGTCACGCCGTGCACGCCGCCCTTGGGGCCGACGTCTTCGCCGAAGATGAGCAGCCGCGGGTTGACCGAGAGCTCGTGATCGAGCGTGCGCCGGATGGCGGTGATCATGTTGATGCGCGCGCCTTCGGATCGGGGCGTGGCGCTGACGGCGGGGGCTTGGTAGCCGCTGCTCAAGAGCCC
>CAZNTI010000223.1:0-2066 GCA_964575885.1 uncultured Terricaulis sp. | reverse complement strand
CGGTGGCAGCGGGTCTCAATCAAATCAGCAACACGGCGTCCATCTTGGGGGCTTGGTAGCCGCTGCTCAAGAGGCCGCCTTCGGTTTGTGGCGCGCCGTCCTCGCTGAACACGAAACGCGTGACGCCCGCGGGATCGGAAACCGGGCGCTGGTCGGCGACTTGCGCGGCGCGCGCGACTTTCTCTTTCGCTTCGGCTTCGATCCTATCCCAGGCGTCGGCGCTCAGAAGTGACGGCACGAGGTGCGCTTTCAGCTTCGGCAGCGGATCGCGCGCCCATTCTTCGGCTTTCTGCGCATCGCTTTTATAGGCTTGGGTGTCCTGGAACGAGTGCCCCTGGAGGCGCGGCACGCTGAGGCGCAGCAGGCAGGGCCCGCGGCCGGCGCGCACATGCGCCACCGCCTCCCGGGTCAGACAGGAGGCAGCCCCTGGATCGGTCCCGTCGCCGTCCAGCACTAAGAGGCCGGCAAAGCTCTTTAGGTTCTCGGCGATGTTGCAGCCCGGCGTTTGCAGCCAACCGGGCGTTGAGATTCCGTAGCCGTTGTCCTCAACGTAGAACAGCATCGGCAGTTTGAGCGTCGTCGCCATCGTCAAAGCCGACCAGAAGCCGTTGGTGGCCACCGAGGCGTCGCCGCCCAGGACGACGCCAATGGCGCCCTCATGGGCGCGGCTGTTGAGCACGGTGCGGTGATAGAGGATGGCCTGCGCGTAGCCGGCAGTGGGTGTGTATTGCGCGCCGACGCCCCCGCACATCGGCAACGCCGAGGCGCCGGTGGCGTTGGGGTAGTTGAACACGACGCCGATGTCGCGTCCGTCGGAATACCCCCCGGCGCGGCCCATGGCCGAGCCGAGCGCGTCTTCCAGCGCCACTCCCAGCGACAGCAGGATCGGGCGCGAGCGATAATAGCCGCACACCGCATCCTTGGGGTGGGTGAGCTGCAGGCCCAGCATCACCTGCGCCATGTCGTGCCCGCGCGCCGAGAACTGGTAGAAAATCTTCTTCTCCGGAACGAGGTGTTCCTCCTCGATCGCATCCATCGCCCGCGAGCACTGAACGAGGGCTGCAACCCGGGTCCAGTCGAGCTCGGGCAGCGATTTCGTCGAAGGTTTGACTTTGGCGCTCATGAGCGTGCACGGTACTGGCGTTTTGGTGCAATTTCAGCGGCCATATTCGCGGAAATGGCACTATCTCTGCATCTTTGGTGCGTCCAAGTGAGATAATGTGCATGGATCATGAAGCCGGACCGGATGCCGCCGATCTGCGCCTCCTGCGCGCTCTGCAGCGCGACGCGTCGGTGTCGCAGGCCCAGTTGGCCGAGGCCGCGGGCGTCTCGCCCAGCCAGGTGTCGCGCCGTGTCGCCCGGCTCAAGGAGACCGGCGTTCTGCGCGCCGTCGTTGGCCTCGTGGACGCCCAGCGCGCCGGTCTCACCTGCGCGGCGATCATTCGCGTGCGACTGAAGGATCACGCCGCCCAAAGCGTGCGCGCATTCCGCGATCTGGTGGCGCGCATGCCCGAGGCGAGCTTGTGCGTCATGGTCACGGGGGAGGCGGACTACCTGATGAAGATCGTCGCGCGCGACCTGCCGCACTTCCAGGAGATCGTGCAGTCAAAGCTGCTGCGCTGCGCCGCCATCGCGCACATGGAGAGCTCCATCGTGCTGGAGAGCTTAAAGGACACCACCGAGCTGCCGCTCGCGGATTAGTGCGTGTGCCCGCCGTCCGGAGCTGCCGCGCGCGCACGCACCGGCAATACGACGTCCACCTGCCCGGCGGTCTCGAAATTTAGCGTCACAGGAATCTGCTCACCGACTGCGAACGGCTGGGCCACGCCAAAGAACATGAGGTGGCGGCCGCCGGGTTCGAGCGTCACATCGCTCCTAGCGGGGATCGCGAGCCCGTCGATGGCGCGCATGCGCATGACGTCGGCGTCCATGCTCATTTCGTGCAGCTCCACCCGCTCGGCGCGCGGGCTCGCGGCCGAAAGCAGCCGGTCTTCGCTGGTGGTCCCATTGGCGATGGTCAGGTAGCCCGCCGAGACATCGACCCCGCCCGGGGTCGGGGCGGCCCA
>CAZNTI010000222.1:0-4177 GCA_964575885.1 uncultured Terricaulis sp. | reverse complement strand
GGCCGACGCCTGCAAACATCCCGCGCCACATCCGCGCCTGGTCCTCGATGGTCGTGTCCATAGAACCCGCCGCGGCGACATTGTCGCGGCGATCGTGCGGCTCGAAGGCGCCGTCCATGGCATAGCCGTCGGCTAGATTGCCGGCGAAATCGTCGCGCCATTGCATCGAGGTGCGCGTCATGCCGAAGCGATCGAACACGCGGGCTTGCATCTCCGCGCCGACATCGAGGCCCAGCCCCTCCTCAAGCACCGTCTGCAGCACCCAGATTCCTTCGTTCGAATAGGCGTAGTGCGCACCCGGCGTGAAGTGAAAGCGCAAGCGCTGATCGTCGTCCAGCCAGCGCATATTGGCGAAGCCGCTGGTGTGGGAAAGCAGGATGCGCGGCGTAAGCTGGCGCCAGCGCTCGTCGCCGGCGAGATCGGCGTAGCCTTCGTACTCCGGCAGAGGACGCGGCAAATAGTCGGCGATCGAGCGGTCGAGATCGAGCCGGCCTTCGTCAACCAGTTGCATCACCATGTACGCGAACGCCGCCTTGGTGAGGGATGCGCCGTACATGATTGTGTCGGTCTGAAGCGGCAGCGCCGCCTCGCGATTGCGATAGCCGTAAGCGCCGATATGCGCGATCTGATCGCCCTCGACGACAGCGACAGCCATGCCGACCACCTGCTCGCGCGCCATCAGCGCCTCGATGCGCGCGTCGAGCGCTTCCCCGCGCAACGGCGCTTCAGCGGCAGGCAGAGCGCCAGTCGCACAACCCGCGAGAGCCGCGGCGGCTATCAAAGTTGAAAATCTCATAGTGTCCTCAGGGTCTGCGCCAGCTGATGAAGAAACATCCAAGCCCGCCGACGATCAGCGCGAAGCCCGGAACCAGAGCCCAACCAAACCTGGCCGGGATCAGCACCGCGTTGGCGCCGACCAGACTCCACACGCGCCGGGCTTCCGGCACGGTCTCGGTGAACGCCGGCCCGCGCATGTCGGGGATGGAGATGGTTTGCTCGTCCAAGCGCGCCATCAGCGCGTCGCGCCGCGCCATGCGCTCGGCATAATCCGGCGCGGAGCGCGCGGGCTCGTCGTCGACGCCAGCGAACACGTCGAGGCTCTCACCCGACAGGATAACGCCGGAGGATTGGTAGGTGTAATGCGTGGCCGCCCCGCCGCGGTCGACCTGCGCCAGGCCCACCAGGGCGGCGCCCGCAGTCAGCGCCGCCAGGCCCGCATAGAGCCAGCGGCGGGTGAGCGCGCGCGTGTCATGGTCGCGCTGCAGCAGGTGGGTGCGCACCGCCTCGATCTCGCGGAGCCGGTCAAGTTCGGCAGGGTAAAGGGCCGCGACCATCGCCTCGGTGTCGAGGCTGAACGCCGCCACCAGCCGCTGAAAGACGTCCTCCGAAGGAAACGATTTGCCGGCCTCAAGCTTCGACAAATAGGACTGCTCTATGCCCGCCTTGGCGGCCGCTTCAGGCTGGGTCCAGGCGCGTTCAGCGCGCTGCTGCTTGAGGTAGGCGCCAAATTTCATGCGCTCCAGTCATTGGCAGGAATGCCTTGAATACAACTGGAATAATCGGGAATACGCGGGAATGTCATTGGTGACACACCAGCGACCCGCCGCTTGCGGATTGGCGATGGCCGCCAGCGTCACCCTGCTTTAAAGTGCGGTAATTCGACCGAACGCAAGGGGGGACGGTCATGAACGACACTGCGGGCGCCGAGCGCGGCCGAACCGCGATCGTTTTCATCCATGGCCAGGGCCAGCAAAGACCCATGGAAGACGTGCAGGAACTCGCGCGCGTGGTCTGGGAAGCCAAGGGCAGAGGCAAAACCTGGACGGTGCCCGACGCCCGGCTCGGCATGGCCGACCTCGGACGCGTGACGACGGCGGCGGGCAGCGGCCTGCGCGTGGATTTCTTCGAACTGTACTGGGCCCACCTGATGGCGGGCAACCGTTTCGACCATTTCCTGAGCTGGTTCCAAGAATTGCTCGCGCGCCCGCGCGCCGAGTCGCCGACCAACCTGCTGACCGTGCGCCAAGGCGTGATCCGCTTTATCGAAGCCATCACGCTGCTGGCGCTGCTGTTCACCTTTGGCGTTGCGGCCCTGTTGCCGCCGACGGGCGGGCTCACGCCCGCGCAGATGGCCGCAGCCTTCGGCGGTTGGCCGGCGCCGACGCCGGCCGATTTCACCCTGCTCATGACGTACATCGCGGTGTTCGGGATTTTCGCCGGGGCCGTCGTCACCGTCGTCAACGAGTTGGTGGAGCGTGGCGCACCTCGGCCGCGCAAGCAGAGCCTGCTCGGCCTCCGCGCCAAAGCCGCGATCACGCCCCTGCTGTACGGCCTGTCCTTGGCCACCTACACCTCGGCGGTTCTGATCGTGCTGCAGCTTATCTGGCAGGGGCCGCTGCTGGACTGGGGCGATTTGCGTTTGCCGCTGCTGCTGGGCGTGGCCTTGTCGGCCTGGCTGTTCGTGTTTCGCCAGCTTAACGCCGCGGTTGCGATCGCCATCTGCCTGAGCGTGCTGGCGCTCATTTGCGCTCTTTTCGGCAGCATTGGCGCTGAAAACCTTTGGGCGCAGAGCGAGTCGATCAGCCCCTGGGCCGCGTCGCTTCGCGACCGCTCGCGCGGGCTGCAGGACTCGGCGCTGCATCTTTTCTTCTGGATCTTCATCTTTGCGTTCCTGTGGTCCGCCTACGGCAGCTTCGCCAACAAGTGGATGACCCGCGCCTACCTGATGCGACTCCTGTCCACTGTGGTCATCGTCGCTGCCGCTGCAGTCGCTGCATGGTGGTTTTTGAATTTCCTCTACATCGAGGATCGCGAATTCTGGGGCCTGTTCGCCACCGGCGTCACGCTCGTGGTGGTGCTGCTCGGCGGCGCGGTTATCAGTTTGCTCGCCACACGCGCCTTCCTGATCCCGGTGATGACCGATTCCGCGCGCTATTTCAGCCGCAACCCTGAGCACATCGACGCCCGTCAGCAGATACGCAGCGCCGGCGTCTCGCTGCTCGACCGGCTCCACGATCCCGAGAGCGGCTATGAACGGGTGATCGTGGTGGCGCACAGCCTCGGCAGCGCCGTCGGCTACGAGCTGTTGATGGATTATTGGGCCCGCCAGAGCGGCTCGTACGTGCTTGGCGAGGGCAGCCCCGCGCAGGCCGCGTTCGCAAACGTCGAGGCGAGCATTCGGTCCTTGAACGTCGCCGCCACTGAGGCCGATCGCGCCGCCGCGCGCACCGACTTCCGCGCCGCGCAGAGAACGCTCGCCCGCGCGCTCGCCGCCGCGGAGCCGCACGCTTCAGGCCACGGCCACGCTGCCGGCAAAAAATGGCTGATCACCGATTTCATCACCCTCGGTTCGCCGCTGACCTACGCCTCGTTGCTGCTCGCCGGCAGCCGGCGCGATCTGGCCGACAAGCTCGAGAAGCGCCAATTGGCAGCGTGTCCGCCGGTGCTGTTCGACCAGGAAGGCGAAGTGGATATGGGCGGCGGCGGGCTCACCTTCCGCGGCTATGACGGGCTCATCCGCCCGATCCATTCGTCGCTGTTCGCGCCAGTCCGTTGGACAAATCACTATTTCAAGACCGGCGACTGGATCATCGTCGGCGACGTCATCGGCGGCCCGATCGCCTCCAAGCAAGCCAAGCGCGCGCAGTGCCTGGACCTCGGCGGCGGCGTGTTCGACCGCGAACTGGACCGCCACTCCACCGGCAAGCTTTTCGCGCACAATGAATACTGGCGCTCCGATCTTTCCACGGCCGATCTCGCGCGGCATCTCGCGAAGAACGGCCGCCCCGCGCATATCGCCGCACTGATCGAAGCGCTCGATCTGGACGAGACCTGAGGCTTGGACACACCCATGAACAAAAGAACGCCAATGCGACACCTGGTGTGCGTGGCGGCAATGGCCGCCGCGGGCTTCGCCGCCATGCCGACGCAGGCGCACGCGCAGGCGCCGCTGGACGCCCTCGACGCCAGCGTCGCCGCGGTGATGCCGCAGGTGATCGCCTGGCGTCGCGACATTCATCAGAATCCCGAACTCGGCAATCGCGAACTGCGCACGTCGCGCCTGGTGGCGCAGCACCTGCGCCGGCTGGGGCTCGAGGTGCGCACCGGCGTTGGCGTCACCGGCGTGGTCGGTGTGTTGCGCGGGGGGCGGCCGGGGCCGGTGATTGCGCTGCGCGCC
>CAZNTI010000221.1:0-4186 GCA_964575885.1 uncultured Terricaulis sp. | reverse complement strand
CACCAATGGCGGCGGCGCGCAATCGGCGTCGCTGGTGCTGCCGTTCGGCAAGTCCGCGATCATAGACCTGCCCGCTGACGCCCGCGATATTCTGATCTCCAACCCGCAGATTGCAGACGCCACCGTGCGGACGGCGCGCCGCGCCTACGTGATCGGACGCCAAATCGGGCAGACCAACATCTTCTTCTTCGACGCACAGGGCCGTCAGATCGCCAATGTCGAAATCCGCGTCGAGCCGGACGTCGACCCTCTCAACGATATCCTGCGCCGGCACGCGCCGGACGCCAACATCCAGGCTGAAGCCGTGAACGGCTCGATTGTGCTCACCGGCTCTGCGCGCAGCGCCGGTGAAGCCGACCGCGCGCAGCAGATCGCCGCGCAATTCATCGCCACTAGCACGGGCGGCGCCTCCGCCAGCAACGACCGCATCGTCAACCTCATTCAGGTGCAAGGCAGCGAGCAGGTGCTCGTTCGGGTGCGCGTCGTCGAGATGAGCCGCACTTTGGTGCGCCAGCTCGGCATCAACACCAACTACGAAGAGATGATCAACCGGCTGGTCGGCGAGGACGATTTTCTCAGCATCGCCACCGCCAACGGCTTTTCGATCAACGGACAGATACTCGGCGGCCTCACCGCCAGCGGCGGCGTGGCGCAAAACATTCTCGTGCCCGACGGCTACGCCTACCCCTCCGGCGTCGTCGATCCTACCATCGGCACCGGTGATGCGTTCGTCGGCGGCTACGAAGTCGATCCCGACACCGGCCAGATCACCTACGGCCCGGCCCACATCGAAAGCGCCGAGCGCACCGACGCCTCGATCGAAGCCTTCGAGCGCGCCGGCCTGCTGCGGGTGCTGGCGGAGCCCAACCTGACGGCGATTTCCGGCGAAGCGGCGCGCTTCCTCGCCGGCGGCGAGTTCCCGGTTCCGGTCGCCGCCGACGACGGCCAGATCTCGATCGAGTTCAAGCCTTTCGGCGTCGGCCTGGCGTTTACGCCGGTGGTCATGTCGGGCGGACGCATCTCGCTCAAAGTGGCGACCGAAGTCAGCGAGCTTACCACAGAGGGCGCGATATCCACCGGCGACACGCCGATCCGCAACCAGGACGGCTCCACCAGCGTTATCCGCGGCGTCACCATCCCAGCGCTGCAAGTGCGCCGCGCGGAAACTACGCTTGAAATGTCCTCCGGCAGTTCGATCGTGCTCGCCGGGCTCATCCACGAGCGCTCGCGCCAAGCCCTGGAAGGCGTGCCGGGCGTCATGAATGCGCCGGTGCTGGGCGCGCTCTTCCGCTCGCGCGACTTCGTCAACAACGAAACCGAGCTCGTTATCATCGTAACGCCTTACCTGGTGCGTCCCACCAGCCCCGGTGAACTGCGCACGCCCGCCGACGGCTTCCGTAATCCGAGTGAGCGCGAAAGCCTGCTCACCGGTCGGCTCAATTCGCTTTACCGCCCCGCTAGGGCCGCCGGCGGCGAAACCGCCGACGGCCAATTGCAAGGGCCGCATGGCCACGTGATCGAATGAGGCAAGTCATGACGTCCCGCCTGCCAACCCTTCTTCTCGGCTTAAGCGCACTCGGCGCATGCGCAAGCGTGCCGCCTCCCCCGGACGGACCGGCGACGGCTTCGGCCGCCGATCGTCACCGCATCGAGGTGACGCAAGCCGCCGAGCGCCTGGAGCTGCCGGTTTCGGCCGGCGACACCACGCTTTCATCCGGCGAGCGCGCGAGCCTGCAGAGCTTCGCCAGCGGCTATCTGCGCTACGGTCACGGCGCGCTGGTGCTGAGCACGCCTTCGGGCGGCGCTAACGCCGAATCCGCCTCCGTGCTCGCCCACGGCGCCCGGATGGCGCTGGTGGAGGCGGGCGTATCCTACGCCGCCGTCGCCGGCTCCACCTACGACGCCTCGGGCCAGAGCGAAGCGCCGATCATCGTAAGCTTTGCGCGCTTCGAGGCGCACGCGCCCGAGTGCGCGCCGCTGTGGGAACAGGATCTCGCGCATCAGAGCAACAACCAAGCGTGGGAAAGCTTCGGCTGCGCCACGCAGGCCAATTTGGCGGCGATGGTTGAGGATCCAGCCGACCTGCTGCAACCGCGTGACGCCGAGCCGCGCGACGGCGGACGCCGCGCTACCGTGATGGAAGCCTATCGCGATGGCCAGTCGACCAACGCTCAGCGCAGCCAAGATGAACGCATCACCATCAGCAATGCGGTGCAATAAGGTGGCCTCATGAGCAATTCCGATCCCGCCTGGAGCCTTGAGACCGAAAGCGAGTTCGTGCTCGAAGACGACGAGAACTTTGGCGTCGGCGAACTTGAAGGCGCAGAAGCCGAACCGCCTCCGTTCGAGGCCGAAGCCCGCTTCACCGAAGCTCCGCCGACCATCGAGACGCCGGCAAACGATGACGACGCTTACGCCGTCGCAGCGCCGGTGTTGCCGCCGCTGCGCGAGGAAGTGGCCACCGAACAGCCGGTCCCGCGCATCACCATTCATGCCGCATGCGATCGCCCCGACATCGCCGACATGGTCGCTGGCATCGCCGCCGATCGCCGCATGGCGCGCGCGGAAATCACCGTGGAGCCGGGCGGCATCGACGCTGCGGTGACCCGCTTTGCCGCGCAGTCGAGCCCCAACCTGCTCATTCTCGACACGATGCTGCAGGGTCCCTCGATGCTGCATCATCTCGACCGCCTGGCGCAGGTGATCGAAGAAGGCACCAAGGTAGTCATCATCGGGGCGGTCAACGACATCGGCCTGTTCCGCGAACTGATGGCGCGCGGGGTCAGCGAATACGTCGTGCCGCCGATGCAGCCGCTCGATCTGATCCGCACAATTTGCGGGCTTTATGTGAACCCCGACAAGCCGTTCGCGGGCCGCGTCATCGGCGTGATCGGCGCCCGCGGGGGCATCGGCGCCTCGACCATCGCGCACAATCTGGCCTGGTCGATCGCCGAACGTCAGGATTCGAGCGCCACGCTGCTTGATCTCGACCTTTCCTTCGGCACCGCCGCGCTCGATTTCAACCAGGACCCGCAGCAATCGATTGCTGACGCGCTGCTGGCGCCCGATCGCGTCGACGACGTGTTCCTGGAGCGGGTCACCACCAAACAGACTTCGCGGCTGCAAATGCTGACTGCGCCGGCCACGCTGGAACGCGAGTTCGAGCTCGATCCCTCCTCCTACGAACTGGTGATCGATCGCGTCCGCCGCACCAGCCCTTTCGTGGTGCTCGACCTGCCCCACGCTTGGACCTCTTGGATCAAGCACACGCTGCTGGCCGCTGACGACGCCATTATCGTTGCGGGGCCCGATCTGGCCAGTCTGCGCAACACCAAGAACATCATGGATCTTCTGAAGGCGATGCGGCCCTACGACTCGCCGCCGACGGTCGTGCTGTCGATGACGGGCGTGCCCAAGCGTCCTGAAATCCCCTTCAAGGATTTCGCCGAAGCGCTGGGCGCCGAGCCGGTCGCCAACATCCCGTTCGATCCGCAATTGTTCGGCATGGCCGCCAATAACGGCCAGATGGTCGGCGAAGTGGCGCCGCAGTCGAAAACCGCTATCGCCATCGACGGACTCGCCGCATCTCTGACCGGTCGCAAAATGGTGGAAACCAAAAAGCCATCGATCGCCGACAAGATTCCGTTCCTCAAGCGCTAAAGGGCCCGCCCCATGTTCGGAAAGCGTAGCCTGGGCGATGCGCCTGCGCCGACCGCGCCCAATGCGGCCGGGTCGGCGCCTGCGCCGGCGCGCGTCCAAGCCGCCGCTACGCCTAAGCCCGCAGCGGCCGCGCCGGCAAAGCCAGCGGCGGCGCGGCCGGCGGCGCCTCCCCCGGCCGCGCGCACAAGCGCTGCGCCTGCGCCCGCCGCTGCCGCGCCGCGCGCGCCCGAAGCCGATCCCTCCGAACAGCCCGGTTATCGCTCGGAAGCGTACTATCGGGTCAAGTCGACCATCTTCAACGCGCTCATCGAAACCATCGACCTGACGCAGCTGGCGCAGCTCGATCCCGAAAGCGCACGCGACGAAATCCGCGACATCGTCGCCGAGATCATCTCGATCAAGAACGTAGTGATGTCGATCGCCGAGCAGGAAGCGCTGCTCGACGACATCTGCAACGATGTGCTGGGTTACGGGCCGCTCGAGCCGCTGCTGGCGCGCGACGACATCGCCGACATCATGGTCAACG
>CAZNTI010000220.1:637-4193 GCA_964575885.1 uncultured Terricaulis sp. | reverse complement strand
CCCACCACCGCCGCTGTGACAGCGAGCAGCGTCAAACCAATGCCGCTCATCGCCAGCGTGCCGAATTGCGCCGCAGCGATTTCGTCCCACGACAAAATTGCGACGCCTGCGATGCCCAGACTCGCCGCGGCCCAGGCAAGCAGCGGCGCGCGTTGACCGAACGCAAGGCGGAACGCGATGAGATTCAAAAACGCCAGCGACGCGAAAACTACCGCCACCACCGCTGAGTTCACCCGCATTTCCGCCCAGTAAACGAAGGCGTAGTCCACAGCGAATGTGAACAGCCCCACCCCAAACGCCGCGCCATGCTGCGCGCCTGTGAGCCCGACGGGCTCGCGCCGCAAGATGCACCAGGCAAACAGCAACGCGGCGGCTAAACCGAAGCGATAGGCGATCGACACAATCGGATCGACGACGCCCAGCTGCAGCGTGATCGCGTACCAGGTCGTGCCCCAAGCTAGCGTGCAAATAAGGATCGAAGCGATGTCGAGCCATTGCATCGGCGCCACCGACGCGCTTCCCGCGCTCTTCGCCTCGGCGCTCATCCTGTTTCCCCTCAGGGGCTTAGATTAACGATGCCGGGCGCCGCAGACCAGGGCGCCCTGCTCGCTACTGCAGCGAAAGTGACCCCGGAGGCCTCCTAAGCAGCGCCACGCGTTGACCCTGGATGGGCGCGGGCCTACTTTTTTGTAAGGGATGGGGCGCTCTCTTGGGCGGGCCGGCCCGACAACGAGCCGCCGCCCCAAAACCACAATGAGGAGGCTCACATGCGCGTACAGGTCGCCGGGCGACAGATGGATGTCGGCGAAGCATTGAGGACGCGCATCGAGAAAGAGCTTGCGGGCGGTGTCAGCAAATATTTCAGTCGCGCAACAGATGCGGTGGTTACCGTGGGCCGCAACGGTGTCGGCGTTGAAGTCGATTGTGCTGTTCATCTTTCGTCCGGAATCTCCCTGCAGGCGGCCGGGCATGGCGGTGACGCTCACAGTGCGTTTACCGACGCCATGGAGAAGCTTGAGAAGCGAGTCCGCCGCTACAAACGTCGACTGAAGAATCATCATGCCGACAACAAATCCCCCCTTCCCGCAGAGGACGCACCGGCGTATGTGCTCGCCCCGTTGCAGGAAGACGCAGAGGCCGACGCGGAGGGCGCGTCGGTGCAAGACGATGCAGCGCCGCTGGTGATCGCGGAGACCACCATGTCGCTGCACACCATGACGGTTTCGACGGCGGTGATGCAGCTCGATCTTTCCGATGCGCCGGCGCTCCTGTTCCGCAACGCCGCAAGCGGCGGGCTGAACATGGTCTACTGGCGCAAGGATGGAAATATCGGCTGGATCGACGCCGAACGCGTGCGGGCGAACGCCCAGAACGGAACTTAGGACGTCTGGCCAGCGTTGGCGCCGATCTCGCCAGCAGGAGTAGACATGAACGACTTGAGCGATCTGGTCGCGCCGGAATCAATACTGCCGCGCCTGCTGGGCACATCGCGCCGTCAGGTATTGCAACTGATCTCGGAAACGCTGGCCGCGAACTCCGGCGTAGATGCGCGCTCGGCGTTCGAGGCGGTGCTCATGCGCGAGCGGCTGGCCGGCACCGGCGTTGGCAACGGCGTCGCCATCCCGCATGCCATGGTGAGGGGGCTGGCGCGCCCGGTTGGCGCGTTTGCCCGGCTTGACCCTGCGCAGGACTTCGACGCGCCCGATCATCGCCCGGCTGATCTCGTGTTCATGCTGCTCGCCCCCCCGGAGCGCGGGGGCGATCACTTGAAGGCGCTGGCGCGGGTGTCGCGCTTTCTGCGCGGCGCCGACATGCGCGAGAAGCTGCGCGCGGCGCGCGGCGGCGATGAGATTTACGCGCTCATGTCCAGCGCGGTGCGCAGCGACGCCGCATGATGACCGCGGCCGACCGGCTGTTTTCATACTTTCCGTTGATGATGACCGTGGTCTCGGTCGCAGCTCTCGGCGTGTTTGCGGCCTGGCCCTCGCCGCTCAGCGGGCTTTTGCCGGTGTTCGTGATCTATCTGCTGCCGCCGATGGTGCTGCGCATTCTGTTCCGCTGGGCCCCGCTCAAAAACGGCGTCTCCCGCATCGACGGCAAAAGCTTCTCGGCGTGGCTGGCCAGCAATCACATTCAAGCCTTCTATGACGCCCTGCCTTTTCTCGAAGCGTTGCTGCGCGTCATTCCGGGCTTCTACTCGCTGTGGCTGCGCATGTGGGGCTCCCGCGTCGGGTACGGCGTCACCTGGCCGGTGCGCATCGACGTGCTCGACCGCAATCTGATGGATATCGGCAACCGCGTTACCTTCGAACGCGAAGTGCAACTCGCAGCGCACGTGCGCCAGAAACTCGACGGCGGCGGTTCGCGGGTGCTGGTGCGTCCGGTGCGGGTAGGATCGTATGCGTTCATCGGCGCCGGCGCACGCATCGGACCGGGTGCGGTAGTGCCGCACAATGCCAACGTGCCGGCGCTGGCGGTGGTGGATGTCAACCAAGCGTTCGGCGGCCCCACCCGACACCCCGAGGCCGAGGAAGCCCAGTTCGCGATGGGCTGAACCCTCAGGCTGGGCGGCGCACAGCGTAGAACACGTGCGCACGCAGAGGGTGGCCGTCCGGGAGCGACGGATGCTCGAAGTCGCGCGATGGATCGCGCGCGAAGCCCAGCCGCTGCATCACCCGCTGCGATTTCTGGTTCGAGGCCGCGGTGAAGGTCTGAAGCTCTTTCAACTCGGCGATGTTGGCGAACGCCCACGGCAACACCGCCTGCATTGCGGTGGTGACGCGGCCCTTGCCTTGCGCATGAAACGCCAACCGCCAGGCGGCCTCGATGCCCGGATACGAGGGCAAACCTTCGCGCACGCGCTGAAGGCCGGCCGCGCCGACGATCAGCCCGCGCTCATCGACGATCGCCCACATGCCCCAGCCGTTATCGTCGAGAAACTTGCGGGTGCGCTCGAATGCGTCGCGCATTTGCTCGGCGTTCATCTCGGCGCCGCCCAGCCATTCCACCACGTGCGGATCCGAGTGCAGCAGCACGAAGGCGGGGAAATCATCGGCGCGCCAGGCGCGTAAAGTCGGATGCGGTGCTGCGTGCATGCGCGGCGCCTTTCTAAGCGGCAAACTTGCGCCCGCGGCGGGCGGCTTGCAAGCCCGCATGGGCATGAGCTCCCCCATGGCACAGGGCGCGGCCCGCACGGCTTCATCAGCCTCGCGCACACGGCACGCGCTTGGCGTCAGCGTCGGAATAGACGGCGACAGTGCGGATGCCGAGGCGCTTGCACGTCCTGATCACACGCCGCGCAATTTCGCCGCGGTTGGCAACGAGCACAGACTTCAACATGCAAAAACTCCACCCCCGCCCCCTCGCGGGGCGGGGGCAGAGGGTGGGGGGCGATGGGCAGCGCGCGGTGTTTCGCAACGCGCACGAATGCTGGTGCAGCCTTCGTCAAACGTCAGCGCGTTTGAACGCGCCCCCCCCCCCCCCCCAACCCCCCCCCGGGGGGGGGGGGGGGAGGGGGGCGCGAGCAGGCCCCCGGGTGGGGAGAGGGCGGGGTTTA